>NZ_JADMQH010000018.1:0-134214 GCF_015559655.1 Bacteroides sp. 1001136B_160425_E2
TTATTTTAGATTACCCCCGTTTTGGCCGTCAAACCGTTTTTTGGGGGGAATGCTTAAAGATACAAAAAAGGCAACTAGCTCGCGATGAATTAGTTGCCTTAAATTTTATTATTTTAGAAATATCCCTATTTTGTAAATAAAGTGACTAATCTATTCAGGATTTTAGCACAAATTGAAAATAGCCCGGTTTCATCGGGCTATCTTCAACTCCTGAACAAGATTGCCCGCCTTACCGTATTTCTCCATAATAAAGAGCATATACCGCACATCTACTCCGATGCAACGCTGCAAGTCAGGTTCAAATACGATATCACTGCTCATTGCTTCCCAGTTACCATCGAAAGCCAGCCCAAGCAATTCTCCCTTGGCATTAAACATGGCACTGCCGGAATTACCGCCTGTAATATCATTATTAGAAATAAAACAAACAGTCATATCTCCCTGTGCATTAGCATATCTTCCGAAATCACCGGAAGAAAGCAAACTCAACAACTCCGGCTGGACGGCAAAGTCGATATCACCCGCATGTTCCTTCACCTTCTCAAAGATGCCTTTCACAGTGGTATAATAATCGTAAGTGGCTCCATCAAAGGGAGTATATCCCCCAACTGTTCCGAAACTAAGCCGCATGGTGGAATTGGCATCCGGATAAAAATTCCGATCGGCATACATACGGCGCATGGCAGCGTTGAACAAGCGTTCCCCTTGCTCTATCTGCTCGGAAGCTTCGGAAATACTCTGATTCATCTCATAATACTTCACGATCAGATCCAGACTCAAAGAAACAGCCGGATCCTCTATCAGATTATACGTAGTATCCCGTTCCAGGAAACGTTTTAAACCCTTAGGGGATGTTATACAGGAAGTTGCATACAAAGAGTCCACATAAGCCTGAATATTCCCGTTATAGAGCGTATCTATCTTTTCATACATAGCAGGCAGATACTTCTTATCCACTTTCAACTGATACTCTTTGAGCATGGCAGCAAAAACCTCCTTATCAATGGAAAGATCGAGATTATCATATTTCTCCAATAGCTTCTTCATGCGGGTAATCACCAGCTTCTCCTCGGCCTCAAAGTCGAAATTGAGAATTTCAAGAGCAAGCTGCACCAATTCGGGACCATTGATAAACGATTCGCCGAAATAAGCCAACGCACGATTTGTTTCCCGGCGATTACTATAACTCAACTCCAAAGAAGAAAATAAACGAATCAGTTTCTCTCTTTCTTCCGGATGAGACTGAATCCAGTCACGAAGGGCTGCTTCAGCCGCCCGTTTCTTTTCCAATACCTTCAGATGCTTGATGGCTTTGTTTGTTCCGATGCTATTCTTCCAATAATTGGAGCTTTCATCGTATTTTGAAGCATACTTGATACGAATATCCGGACGACGATCCATCTCCCGTTTCCAAACCGTTTGTTTTACTCCCCGCACATCAATCATTGCCTGGTTGATTCCATTCATCATCTCTTCGATACCATACGAAGAAAGATACCGTTCCGTACTTCCCGGATAACCAAGCGTCATACAGAAAGAACCTTCTTTGTATCCATCCAATGAGATGGGTGCTACATATTCAGGGTGATAAGGGACGTTGTCAGGAGAATAATCGGCCGGACCATTCTTCGTATTGGCATAGATACGAAATACGCTGAAATCGCCCGTATGCCGCGGCCACATCCAATTGTCCGTATCCCATCCGAACTTCCCGACAGAAGAAGGAGGTGCAAAGACTAAACGAACATCGTTATAATCACGATAAACGGAAAGCCAGAATTCATTACCTGCATAATAGGCATCTACGATACCGGTCAGCGTAGAATCTTTTTCGGAAACTTCCATACCGATTACATTCATGATCGAATCGACAGCTACACGGCGTTCTGTTTCCGTTTTAGCATGACGGACGGCAGACAATACCCGTTTGGTAACGTCTTCCGTACGAAGCAGAAAACGGACATACAACTCCGGATTCGGCAGCTCTTCGTCAAGGCTACGTGCAAAAAAACCATCTTTCAGATAATCATGTTCCACAGAAGAGTGTTGCTGGATACTGCTAAAACCACAATGATGATTGGTAAATACCAGACCGTCTTCGGAAACCACCACTCCCGAACAGAAACCTCCAAAGCTGACAACAGCATCTGAAAGAGAGGGTTTCTTCGGATTATATATTTTATTCACAGGCATCCGCAAACCAAGTTCTTTCATTACCCGGTCTGTCTGTTTGTTCTTGCGGAGATTTCCCAGTAGCCACATTCCCTCATCGGCAAATACATTCGACAGACAGAAGGAAAAGACTATCAAGACGGTTAGTCTGAATTTCATATTGCTATTTTTAGATTCATTATTCGGTAATCAGCCTCAACTTTTTCGTACCTACACGGGCTTTCAGCCATTCGCTGATTTTCTGTTTCTCGGCAGCAGACGGATGTCTGTCGAATTTCAAAACAGCCAATGTTACCGTATCGGTCTTCATCGAGTCAACCCGTACTTCGAGTGAATGAGCAATGGAGAGCGTAGTGATGGAAGGGTAAAGCACTTTCAGTTCGGGCACTAATCTACGACTCATTGCATCGTATGTTCTGTATTGCTCCAGCGTTGTCTCCAGTTGGGAAATCTTCACCGCTTGTTGCTGAAGTCGCTGCTCGCTGTTTTTGTAGAAGTCTTCCATGACCATGGCACGGATAGAAGTCACATCTACCGCTTCATTGTTCATCCCTTGCAATACAACCAGCTTCGTATCTTCCAACTTATATTCTTTCATCTTGCTACGAGCAATAGAAATCGAAGCATCGGGCACTTCAGGACCAATCAAAACAACCCGCACTTCTTTATGTTCATAGCTGATCTTTTTATCAAGTACCTGTGTATTTTCAAAGCTCAACTGATCGCTAATAAAACGATTGGCTGCCGCCTCATAGAAAGTGCTTTTTATAATTCCAAATGTCAGATAAACAGCCGGACACATGGTAAGCACCACAATCAGAACGATGTATTTACGTACGGTCTTCTCACGGGTTTTATCTACAAACTCTTTCCGTTGGAAATGCATCACACGAACCCCGAGGAAAGTAGCCAGACTAATAAAAACAGAGTTGATAAAGTAAAGATAAAAAGCACCCAGGAAATAAATAAGATTACCGGAAGCCAATCCGTAACCGGCCGTGCAAAGCGGTGGCATCAATGCAGTAGCAATGGCAACACCCGGAATCACATTTCCTTTTTCCTTGGTAGAGAGAGCTACCACGCCTGCCAAACCACCAAAAAGCGCGATGAATACATCATAAATAGTGGGCGATGTACGTGCCAGCAGCTCTGACTGTGAACCGGCAATAGGAGCAAGAAGGAAGAAGATAGTAGCCGTTGTCACACTGAAAGCGGTCGTTATGAGAAAGCTCTTTAAAGAGCGCTTCATTAATTCGAAATCGTTCAGTCCGACAGAGAGTCCTACTCCCATAATAGGCCCCATCAGCGGAGAAATCAACATGGCACCGATAATTACTGCGGTAGAGTTTACATTCAATCCGAGTGATGCCATAAAGATGGCAAAAATCAGGATCCATAAATTGGCACCTTTGAACTCTACACCTTTACGGATAGAATCTACGGTGGCCAGTTCGTTATCCTTGTCTTTTTTCAAGTCCAGATATTCTCCCAGAAAGGACTTGATAGCAAACTTATTACGTTCATCTGTCTTCATAGTTATTTCTTCTTTATAAAGCGATTAATAACAGGAATCTGACTCAATGGTAAATCCTTCTTGATAATATAAGCTATAAATAGCAATAAGAGTACGGTACGGAAAGCGAGACGAAGCACTAGATTAGAGATAGGCACCTGTTCTCCAATAACGTAGAGTGCCGCTGCCAGCAGAACATAAAGCCCGAGGCTTTTCAAATCATAACGAATCGGGTATTCTTTCTGTCCTATCCAGTAGGATAACAGCAAGATTACCGCATATCCTGCAACAGAAGCCCATGCCGAAGCAAGATAGCCGTAAACCGGCACAAATAATATGTTCAATACAACAATAATGACACAGCCGATCACCGAGAAGTAAGCTCCCCAATAGGTCTTATCCGTCAGTTTATACCAAAAGGACAGATTAAAATAGATCCCTTTACAGATTTCTGCAAGCATCACAATAGCTACTACTCCAAGACCTTCCCAGTAACCTTTTGCCACGAGGTAACGCAGCAAATCGAGGTAGAACATTACAGCAAGGAAAGCCAGCAACGAGAATATAAGAAAATATTTCATCGCAGCCGCATACATTTTCCGGTTATCCCCCTCGCGGTCTTTGCCAAATACAAACGGTTCGTAAGCGTAACGGAAAGCCTGTGTAAACATGGCCATCACCATCGCTATTTTACTGGTTGCCGCATAGATACCCAGTTGTACCAACCCTTCCTGTCGATCTTCAAAGAGAAACGGATAGATCATCTTGTCTACAGTCTGATTCAGAATACCTACCAAACCTAAGATTAATACCGGAAAAGAGTATACTACCATTCGCTTCAACAACACCCGGTCCAACTTATAAGCAAATCCTGTCAGTTCGGGAATAAAGAAGAACATCTGAACAACCGAAATTATCAGGTTGCTAATGAAGATATATCCCACCAGATAGTCCGGATCATAAAACCAAGAGACGGTTGCCGGACAATGTACATTCAGCCACGGACACACCAACAGGAAAAACAGATTCAAACCGATGCCGCCAATGATAGAGAGCAGTTTGATAGCCGCAAACTTGACAGGACGTTTCTTGTATCGCAAATAGGCAAAAGGAATGCATTGAAAAGAATCTAAAGCTACCACAACAGCCATCATCGCTATAAATTCCGGATGATCGCCATAATCCAGCAAATTGGAAATAGGTTGCAGGAACAACAGGCAAAGGAGAACGAAAATCAAAGATACGCCTCCCACTGACAATAGGGAGTTGGCATATACTTTCATCGGATCTTCCCCCGATTTATTGGCGAAACGGAAGAATCCCGTTTCCATACCGAACGTAAGCAGTACGAGCATCAGGGCTGTAAACGCATACACGTTTGACACCACTCCATAACCTCCGGTGACAGCCGGCAATACGGCTGTATACAGGGGTACCAGCATGTAGTTAAGGAATCGTCCGACAATACTACTCAGCCCATAAATTGCAGTATCTTTAGCTAATGATTTTAGTCCAGCCATGTTTTATTAGTAATTATCATTCAGATTGGTTCAACGTTTCTTCTTTTGCTTGAACAACCAATCCATAAATCCGGGATAATTGAAAGCCGGATTCCAGCTTCCATGATTACAACCGGGAAATTCAATATATTCCACATCTGCACCGGCAGCTTTCAATGCTTTATATGCTTCGCGAGAACCTTTCACCGGAACGACATCATCCGCGTCTCCATGAAAGATACGGAACTTCACATCCTTGGCAGCCGACAACCGGCTCGGATTGACTATACCGCAGATAGGAATTGCAGCAGCAAAAATCTCCGGATAGCGTATTACTAAATCATACGTTCCCATCGCTCCCATTGAAAGGCCGATAATATAAACCCGTTGCGTGTCCACTTCGGGCATCACCAGATAGGAATCGAGCAACTGTTTGAGTGTTTGTAATATAGGACTGATCTCCTGTCCTACCGGCATTTCAGCTGGTATAAAAGACTTCGGACGTTCCGTATAAGCCCAGTAACCATCTGTCGGACACTGCGGAATCAGAACAAAAGCAGGATACTTTTCTTGATTGACCGGATTAAGGAACATCTGCCCGCCATGAGTCAATTGCTTCTCATTATCATTTCCCCGTTCGCCGGCTCCATGCAAAAACAGCACGAGGGGGTACTTCTCACCCGGTTTCACCGATTCGGGGTGAATCATCCGGTAAGGTAAGGAATCTCCTTTAGAAGAAACAAAAATATCTCTTCCATATCCCTGTTGAGCCGATAGAGAAAGGCTCAAAAAGAGAAAAACAAATAAAGTAGTCCATTGCTTCATCATCCAACTATGCTTTATAAAGTTCTTTTATACCGTTTGCATCAGTCATTGAACAGCGTTTTCTGACTGTTATAAAGACTTCTTCCCAAATGTTTATAGGCAAGTTCGGTCACCTCACGTCCACGGGGAGTACGTTTCATGAATCCCTCTTTTATCAGGAAAGGTTCGTAAACTTCCTCGATGGTTCCCGCATCTTCTCCCAAAGCCGTAGCAATGGTCGTTATACCGACAGGGCCGCCTTTAAACTTGTCTATAATTGTACAGAGTATCTTGTTGTCTATCTCATCCAGCCCGTATTTGTCGATATTCAATGCTTCCAGCGCAAACTGGGCAATCTCCGTATCGATAGAACCGGTGCCTTTCACTTGTGCGAAGTCACGTACCCGGCGGAGCAAAGCATTGGCAATACGGGGTGTTCCACGACTGCGGGAAGCAATCTCCGATGCTGCACGTACCGAGCAAGGCACATCCAGTATGGATGCAGAACGGCGGATGATATTACTCAAAATATCATCGTCATAATACTCCAAATGAAGGTTAATACCAAAACGTGCACGAAGCGGAGCCGTCAGCAGACCGCTACGCGTGGTTGCACCAACCAGCGTGAAAGGATTCAAATCGATCTGGATGCTGCGTGCCGAAGGTCCCTTATCGATCATAATATCAATGCGATAATCTTCCATGGCCGAATAAAGATATTCTTCCACTACGGGCGACAAACGATGAATTTCATCAATAAAAAGTACGTCGTTCGGTTCGAGGCTAGTCAACACACCTGCCAGGTCACCCGGTTTATCTAGCACCGGACCGGAAGTTACTTTAAAACCGACTCCCAATTCGTTGGCGATAATATTTGAAAGAGTTGTTTTTCCTAATCCGGGAGGGCCATGCAACAGCACATGGTCGAGTGCTTCGCCACGCAAGCGTGCCGCCTTCACAAAAATGCGAAGGTTTTCCACCACCTTGTCCTGCCCGCTGAAGTCTTCAAAGCTTAACGGACGGAGTGCATTCTCGAAATCCCGTTCTTTTGAAGTAAGCTGATGTTCGCGTATGTTAAAATCTTCCTGTTCCATTTATTTCTTGAAAAGTAGGAGACAAAGATAGAGATTTACATTCATTTTCAGTATAAGAAAGACGAAGATTTAGTTTATTTGAAACGTAATAACTACTTTTGCACTATCTATATACACGCTATCAACTATGGTTCTAAATTACATTTGGATAGGATTCTTTGTCGTCGCCTTTATCATCGCCCTTGTAAAAGTGATTTTTCTGGGAGATACGGAGATATTTACGGCTATCATGAACGCTACATTCGACTCCTCAAAAACAGCATTCGAGATATCTCTGGGACTTACAGGCGTACTGGCTCTTTGGCTGGGCATCATGAAAATCGGAGAAAACAGTGGATTGATTAACGCACTGGCTCGCTTTCTTAGTCCGGTGCTTTGCCGACTGTTTCCGGATATTCCTAAAGGGCATCCGGTGTTAGGATCCATCTTCATGAATATGTCTGCCAATATGCTTGGCCTCGACAATGCAGCCACTCCATTAGGGCTGAAAGCTATGAAAGAGCTGCAGGAACTGAACCCGAAAAAGGACACTGCTTCCAACCCGATGATTATGTTTTTGGTGATTAATACATCCGGTCTCATTATTATTCCGATCAGTATCATGGTGTATCGTGCGCAAATGGGGGCTGCACAGCCTACGGATGTATTCATTCCTATTCTGATAAGTACTTTCATTTCAACTCTGGTAGGAGTCATAGCAGTGAGCATCGCTCAAAAGATAAATTTAATCAATAAGCCTATTCTCATTTTAACGGGCATTATTTGCCTTCTCTTTTCCGGCTTGATTTACTTGTTCCTAAGTGTCTCACGAGAGGATATGGGCACCTATTCTACGTTGATAGCGAATATTTTGCTGTTCAGCGTCATCATCCTGTTTATATTGACGGGAGTCAGGAAAAAAATCAATGTATACGATTCGTTTGTGGAGGGGGCTAAAGAGGGGTTTACGACGGCTGTACGCATCATCCCTTATCTGGTTGCTTTTCTTGTAGGAATTGCAGTGTTCCGCACTTCGGGAGCAATGGATTTTCTGGTGGGAGGCATCGGCTATATAGTAGGTTCATGCGGAGTTGACACGAGCTTTGTAGGTGCACTGCCTACCGCATTGATGAAATCGCTTAGCGGTAGCGGTGCGAACGGATTGATGATCGATACGATGAAAGAACTAGGACCGGATTCGTTTGTAGGACGTATGAGTTGTGTAGTACGTGGAGCGTCGGACACCACATTCTACATTCTGGCCGTTTATTTCGGCAGTGTAGGGATTACCAAGACCCGTAATGCGGTGACTTGCGGTCTGATAGCAGACTTCTCGGGTATCATAGCCGCTATCTTAATCAGTTATTTATTTTTCTTTTAAATCATAACATTCAATTATGGCTGTAACTTATCAAACAGAAGGCGTAAAAATGCCTGATATCAAGAAACGTGAGACTACGGAATGGATAAAGACCGTAGCAGCTTCTTATGGGAAAAGACTCGGTGAAATCGCTTATATCTTCTGCTCGGACGAAAAGATTCTGGAAGTAAACCGTCAGTATCTGCAACATGACTACTACACGGACATTATTACTTTCGATTATTGTGAAGGCGATCGTTTATCAGGTGACTTATTCATCAGTCTGGATACGATACGCACCAATGCTGAACAGTTTGGTGCCTCATACGAAGACGAACTACATCGTGTGATTATCCATGGAATTCTTCACTTGTGCGGCATTAATGATAAAGGTCCCGGGGAGCGGGAGATTATGGAAGGTGCGGAGAATAAGGCATTGGCTATGAGGTAAAACAGGAAAACTTATACATGGTTCTTATTTAAAGCCTGTTAAAATTAGACTCTTCCGTGAAGCATTTTTCTCTATAAAAGAAGATGTTTTACTTCTTTCTCTTCGCCAGATAAGATGAAGGGGTTTCATTATAGTAGCTTTTAAACAATTTATTAAAATAAGAGCTACTACTGATGCCAACAGCATCCATCACTTCCTGTACACGGTCACATCCATCGTCAAACAGTTTACGGGCATGTTTCATCCGGATCAGGTTTACATAAGAAGTAGATGTTTCTCCAGTGATTCCCTTGATTTTCCGGTGCAAATGCATACGACTGATACCCAATTCCTTGCTCAAAAAGTCGATTGTCATTTCACTGTTATCCAGATTGTCCTCGATCAATATGTTTAATCTGTCCATTAACTTACGGTCATAAGAAGTAAAGTTTGTCTCTATCTCCATCACAACTTTTCCGGTGAGAATATGATTTCTATACGCTGCTTGTTGCTCGATAAAGTTTTCTATTTTCTTGAGAAGTATCTTGGTATTGAAAGGTTTACAAATATAGTCAAAAGCTCCTGCTTCGAAACCCTCTGTCTGATTATCAATATCTGTTTTCGCAGTCAGCAAAATAATAGGGATATGCGATAGAGATTCTTCCTCCCTTATTTTCCGCAACATCTCCAGACCGTCCATTTCGGGCATCATCACATCACTAACAATCAGATCAGGTATAACCTCCAATGCTTTTCGGAATCCCTCCACCCCATTGCGAGCTTCGGAAATAATATAACGTGACTCAAGGCATTTACGCAGATATAACCGAAGATCCATATCATCCTCCACAATCAGGAGTTTATCTCTCAAATCGGTTGCGGAAGTACCGGTCATTTCTTCTTTTGAAATCATTTCTTCAGAAAGCCACATCCGTTTTTCTTCCTGATAAGGCTGGAACTCCTTCTCACTATAAGCATCGGCTAGTCCGGGAAAGCTGATGATAAACTCCACGCCATTGTAAACGCTATCGGCAATGTTGATTCCGCCATGATGCTCTTTCATCAATGTGTCACTCAGATGTAGTCCAATGCCTGAGGAATAACGGCTGGTACCATGATAGAAGCGCTCGAACACATGTGGCTTCATGTCGTCGGCTATACCGGGCCCATTGTCCGCCACAGCTATTTCGGCAACCAACTGACCGTTTTTCCATACGCTACGGAGTGTCAATTCTACAATTCCTCCGGTTTTAGTATAGCGGAAAGCATTGGACAGTATATTGTACAATACCTTTTCGATAATATCGGGATCGAACCAACAAATCAATTCTTCGGGAGTATTCACATTAAAGTTCACCTGTTCATTACCGGCTTCCCATGCAAAAGCTTTTGCCACTTGACGGACAAACGCAGCAAGATCCATTTCTGCCACTCTAAGTGAATAACGTCCTTTCGTTATCTTTCTGAAATCCAGCAACTGATTCACCAGAAACATCATACGGCGAACATTTCGGGAAATAACTTTGAAGCGGAAATTCTGTTCTTCATCTACCGGCCCTTTCTCCACCAAATCATTAACCGGCCCTACAATCAGTGAAAGAGGAGTTTTAAACTCGTGAGCTATGTCAGTGAAGAACATCAGCTTCATCTCATTCATTTTCTCTTCCTGTTCCATCAGTGATTTATCTTGTTCTAACTGATATTTCAATTTCCGGTGACGGTCATAAACGCGCCACACAATGAACACAACGGAAAGGAAAGTTACGGAATATAAAAGATATGCCCACCATGTATTCCACGGAGCAGGTTTTATGCAAATATCTATAGCTCGTGAAACTACTTTGCCCGCTGCATTGGCATCGTAACCCTCTACGATAAATGTATAATTCCCCGGAGGCAAATTCTTGTACCATACTATCATATCAGTATGTGAAGCATTCACCCAGTCTTTATCCATTCCTTGCAGCATATATCTAGTTCTGTATTTCTGTATGCTGTTAAAGGGAACAGTAGTGTACTCCAGCGTAAAATCATTCTGAAAATAAGCCAGTGTCAAAGACGTTTTCATATTGATAGTGGTGTCGAGCAGTACTTTATTATGCCCTTCCACAAGTGGAGTAACATACTCATTATTCACCATAAATCCGGTAAACAGGATATGAGTAGGGAGATTATTCGGAATAATCTCGGCAGGATTGAACCAATTTATTCCATTCAGTCCACCGAAAAATAAAATACCTTCCTCCGATTTGGAAGAGGCTTCGGTAAAGGTATTGGACTGTAGCCCATCGTCATAGGTGAAACGCTGAGCCTGATTGGTGGAGGGAGAATATTTAATAAGCCCTTGTGTATTCCCCATCCAAAGATTTCCGACAGCATCTTCCTGGATAGACATGATTTTTTTATCAAGGATTTCTTCGTTCTGTATATGCTCAAAACTTTCATTGTCACTGTTTTTACATAGCAATCCTGCATCCGTCCCCAACCACAAAGTGCCGCTGGCAGAACAAAAGATAGTCCATATCTGATTGCAGGGGATGTAAAAACTGCCATTAGCCGTCACACTGAAATTTTGTAACCCTAGTATATCACCGGAAGCATCAAGATTAATTCTAAACAGCCCGCTCGAAACAGTACCTACCCATACGCTTTTTGAACGGGCATCATAATAAAGGTCGTATATCCCTTCATTGCGCAATACTTCCGCTTTGGTATTCCAATAATCGACCCAATCTGTCCGCCCATCCATCTTTTCAATAATCAACCCGCGCCAAGTCCCTATATACTTATTACCAAAATCATCGACAACCAGAGATGTATAGAGATTCGAACGTCCTTTTTCGTTACGTGTACTGAGTGTATAAGGAATATAGTCATGGCTATCGGCGGAAGTTTGAATATAAATTCCGGAACCTGTTGCGATATAATTTCTTCCGCCAATCCCAACTACCTTCTTCATATCAAGCGGTAGACAAGCGGGAACAGACTGATATCCCTCCGGAGTAGAAAGATAGCAGGTACTCTCCTTTATTCCCCGACTGACATATACATAATTCTTTCCCGCATAAACAAAGCCTATTTGCCCGGTTCCCCCATTCTGGGGAAGAGTATGGAAAGGTAAGCCATCAAGGTTGGTAAAATAAAAACCGGAGTTGGTTCCCACCCACATAATATGCTGTGCATCTACCAGTAACGCAGTGACACAATTCGATTTCAGTCCGCGAGGGTCGTCTGCCCGAGCCACCACCGAATCTAAGAGCAACATACTCCGGGCATCATAGGTAAGAATACCGCCCGTTTCAGTTCCAACAAGAAGTTGTCCCGAATGGTCATAATGAAGTGAACGAATAATGTTGTTCACTCTTATATCGAATGTTTTGCTCTCGCCGGAAGTTGTCGGAAGCGTCTGTTTGATTACATTCACCCGAGTCGCAAACCAAATATTCTCTTTCCCGTCAGACTCTACGAAAACATAATTATCCTGAGGTATGGAACTTAGCAGCTCACAGTTTTTGCCGTCAAAAGTCCAAATACCTTGTTCTGTAGAGATATACAAGTCATTTTTTAACGTTGCAATATTGGAAACCATCAAGCCGGCAATAGGAAGTTGCAGCAATTCTGCCGTGCCTCTATTTTCGTCTATACGAACAAGTCCATTGTTAGTTCCTGCATATATATTCCCATTCTTATCTTCGGCAAAAGAATAGATAACCTTGCAATCTGATGGAGTTTTTACCCGCACAATGCGTTCTTCTGCCAAAGAGTAATAGTTAATACCATATCCGTCGGTTCCTATCCACAAGTGACGCCTCGAATCTTCCATGATACACATGATACGATTCCCCGACAAGGAATTCTCATCGCCTGTACTATGTCTGAAAATACGTATCCGCTTGCCATCATAACGGTTCAAACCATCATAAGTAGCAATCCAAATAAAGCCGAATGAATCTTCCACGATATCGGTAATATCATGCTGCGAAAGTCCGTCATTCACGCTGAGGGAATGGAACTTCAGTTGTCCCTGACTGTCGGCAGAAACATAAAAGCTGGTGATAATTGCTGTCATCAGCAGGATAATGCGATAAAGAGGTTTCATTGAAAGTCTACTTATAAAATGAGCTATGTTTTCCTGGCGATAAATATAATAAATTCTCCCCTATTCTGGTTATTCCTGTATGTTAATATGGTCAGAATCGCTGATTTTAAAAGGAGATTCATAGGTTCTTACCGGAGAATAGTCCGTCGTTCTCTCTATTTTATTGTTTTTCCATACCAATCCATCTACTCCATAGGCATGCAACAACAATCCTTTATCAAATGTACGGAAAGTATTATCCGTTATGCGTATGTTCTTATTATAACGACTTTTCTCACGTTCTTCATGAATACCAGCGGCAACATCTATCACAGCCTCTCCCCAAACTCCATAAAGGCAGTTATCAAAGATATTGTTGCGAATCACACAATCACTCACCCCTCCTTGCTCGAACCAGAAACTGGCATCCCCTTCGAACAGTATCGCTGCACCGGGATTATGGAAGTAGTTGTTCTCCACCACTGTCTTACCACGACAGTTGAGCAGCATACCACGTGCGCGGTTCCGGCGAATAATATTACCATAAATATGTATCTCCGGATAGGCACGTATCTCGGCTATTGCATCACCCATTCCTGTGCCGACAGGCAAAGGTTCAGTGAGCTTTATACGGGTAAGGCTTTTATTTATACGTTCCGCTTCGAGCACCTTATTTCTTGATTTAGTGATAAGACTCTTCCCGCCTACTATCTCTATTTCCTTCCCTTCTTTCAAGAAATCAAAACCGAATTGCTGGCTGTGTTTGAGTTCAGTAACGACTATATCCGGCGCCTCAACGGCAACAATCTGCACATAAATACCGTGTATATTGGTAGCATCGTCTTTTTGATTTTCAAAAAGATTATTCCCCAATTCAATCTTACCTGTACAATTGGAGAAGTGAGTCGCGTCGGCTGTACAACTTACCAACCGCCCTTCAGACGGAGTGACCCGACAACGAAGAACAGACACATTGTCTGTTCGTTGCCCCACTATTCCCATTCCACCCGAATGGTATATTGTCACTTCTTCGAACTTTATATTTCTGCTGTCGGTCAGGATAAAACCCGGATAATTGCGGTGAGACGGAGCAAAAGTCATCACATTACCGGGTGTTCCTGTAAGCCCGTCAAGATATATCCGAACTCTGCGGCCTCCCAATGAGTCAGCAGGTAACGGATTACCATCAAGATAATAATCATGCACCATATAGGCGGTTTCTTTCTTCACCGGATCATATTCCAGTAGAGAGCCATAGGGGTAAACGCTCACCTTACTTACGGTGGTTTTCCGCTGTTCCTCACGCTGTCCGTCTGTAAACAGAAGTACCCCATTGCTAATCCGGTAAGGATAGTTCTCCGGTATCTCTATATCAATACCACGGGCGTGATTGGAAAGAATGATAGATTCCGAATGGAAAGAACGGCTACAATCTACCGAGAAATTACGAAGGAGAATGTTCGAAGAATGTTCCACAATAAAAGGATTCACAAATCCATGAAACACGAACTGTGAACCATCTCCTTCAATAGTCAACTCCCTGAAATCCTCCAACAGGAATATTACACGCTTCAAACCTTCGTCGTTATTGCTGACAAAGACATACTTATCCTTCCCATAGTCCGGATAAAAATGATAATCTCCTTTCGGAAAAAACAAAGTAGAACCCGGATAATGCCGGCATTCTTCAAGCGCTTTCTGCAAAGCCTGTACACAATCACTGCCACCAGATGAAGCCCCATAATCGAGTATATTGACCGTTTTACTTCCCAAACAGGAAGCACTCCACACAAAAAGGAGTACCCCTATCAACATTATCTTTGTTCTCATTATCATCTTGCCTTTATTTGTTTATCTTAATAAAATTATCCTTGTAAACCAAATTCTTGTTATTTATCAGCCATACTGTACCTGCTTGGGTATTTTTCAATATCCGCCCATGCGTTCTACGAATGCTATCACTCACCACTACTGTATTGTGTTCCACTGTTCCTCCAACTATAGAGGTAAATATCATAGCAGGCTCCGGACTGTTAATGATAATATTGTGACGCACACAAATCTGCCGGAAACCTCCTGCCGGAACCACTTCATTACGGGCATTGATGGCTACTACACATAATGGAGCTGCCTGTTCGATGCCATAAGATGAGTTGGCAAACATACAATCGATAATCCGGTTGTTCTGTACAAGCACGTTGTGGGAAAATCCCGCCTCCAGCCAAACCAGTTCCGGTGCCAAAACGATTCCTCCTAACTCGCAGCCTACTACTTCATTATTCTCAATCACTCCGTTAGAAGCTTTAATGAGAATACCCCGGGCACGTGTATGCCCCAATATATTATTGCGAAGTATAAAACCATTTCCTCCTCTTGTGAGAGAACTGACTACTCCGCCGTTATCTACATCAACTTTACTACTCAACGTCAAACGAGTGACATCGGAGTGTTTACGTTTATCTATCGTAAAATGATACTTACTGTTGACTGTATCAAGGTCTTGCTGCGAAAAATCGGTGGCTGTTTCCATCTTCAGCAATACACTTTCACCCGCAATACTTCCGTCGTATCTCACAAAACGAAGTGTATCACCCGGGCTCATCTTAAGTTGACCGACAGATGAAACAACGTCGACAATAGTTCCTTTAGCGGTCATCACTTTGTAGAAACTTGTATTAATGGCAATACAATCATCCGCATGGTAACGGAAGATACAATTGGTTACAGTAGGTCCTACCACTGCTGCCTTACTATGAAAAGCGTCTGCGTTGATGGCTCTCAGGCGCGGAAAAGAGACACGAGGGTCATTCATCTTGCGGTCTATAACGCATCTGTGGTAAGAGTTCGCTTCACATTGGTCTTCAAAAAAACCAAAACAGTTGCCCGACCATATAGTGATATTTTCCAAATGTACCTTTTTCGATTTGTACAGTACAATAGAATGAGGGCGCGTACCTGCCCCACTTTCCAGTGTCATCGTCAGATAGTCTCCTACCTGCTCGTTAGAGTCGGCATTGGAATCTTTCTTTGTAAAGCGAAAACGACGGTCACCGACACGTATTACAGAGGCAAAGTTTCCCCGCCAATAAGTGTAGAGATTCTTACGAAGTGTAAGGGTAGCAGGGTCAAATACCTGTATGCGATCGGGTACAGTGGTAAGCAAACTTTCCATCGGATACCCTTCCATAATCTCTACTTCCCACCACATACGGCGTTCTCTGTCCATGTCGACAATCGTGCCTTGCGTAAAGGGAAGGGGTTGGCAATCTATACTGA
Source organism: Bacteroides sp. 1001136B_160425_E2 (assembly GCF_015559655.1). NCBI lineage: Bacteria > Pseudomonadati > Bacteroidota > Bacteroidia > Bacteroidales > Bacteroidaceae > Bacteroides > Bacteroides sp. 1001136B_160425_E2. The sequence continues at coordinate 16,206 of NZ_JADMQH010000018.1, forward strand.
GATTCTTCAGCACTACATTTTCACATTCTGTAATTTGTATAGCTTGCGAAGCCTTTCTGGTGATTATTTCCGAACCATTACAATCAATGACTACTCCGGAAAGTCCTTTTAAATGAAGCGGTTCGCCTCCTTCCAATGCCATATAATAGATTCCTCCCGGAATACTGATTTCTTTTTCTCCTGTACGCAGAGACTCATAGACTATATCGGCAAAGTCTTTTTCCTGCACTTTCAGTTCCTGTGCATTAAGTACAGATAAAAAACAGTAAGAGTAGCACGCTACCACCAAATATTTATAGAAACTCATCGCTTTTATTTTATAGTGATTTTTTCAGTAGAAGGAGTAAATGGGCGGAGGCTTCCATCTTCCCCGAAAGGGATAGGATCAATGCATAGTTTTCCCTGTGATTTACCACCCGATTCGCCACGGTAAGAAAACCATTCTTTTCCATCAGGTCCGGTAAATACGGCAATATGCCCGCCTAAGAAAATTTGTGGCTGTTTCACATAAGGTCCCCCAATATTATCTGCCATCGATACTCCCACCCAATAACCGGTAGTAAGTCCACTATTGTTATTCGCCGGTTCTTGTTCCTTCTTATAAGGCGAACCGGTGAAAAGAACATATTTGTTTCCTCGCTTAATCATCCACGGGGCTTCCATATAGTCGGGACTGAAAGACAGACCGATATCGGCATTATCCCTGTTCACCACCTTCCATCGCTCGCCCACCAACTTAATGTCCCCCTTCTTTATACCCGACAGGTCGACTTCTTGAACAAATGTGTCGCTGAAGGGCATTACCGAATAGAACTTGCCATCCGTATCAGCAAAGAGATGTGTATCACACCCCGAACCGGGGAGCCAGGTAATATGTTCATAAGGACCGGTAGGTTTATCTGCTACACCGACGAATCCGACATATCCCATTTCACCACGCACATTATATTCATCTTTTATCCAATTATCAGCATAAAATATAACGTAATATTTACCATTCATCTTGCGTAATTCAGGAGCCCAAAAACGATGTTTATAAGGACAGTTTTCCGGTAGTTCACTCGACTTGACAATCCAATTTTCAAACTTCCAGTTCTTGAGGTCTTTCGATGAGTAAAGCCTGATACCCGGAGATGAATTCATGTCCGGCAACGCAGGATTGCGGCTGGTGTGATGAGTAAACGGAAAATGAGTATATACAAGATAATATGTATCTCCGTCACGCATAATACACGGGTCACGCAATTCGGTTTTTATTTGTTCCTCTTGCCCGTTGAAATAGGGATACGAAAATGGAAGAGGATTCTGGTACGTGAAAGGCAGCTGTGTTTGTGATTGTCCATCTTCATTTTTTTCGCCTTTAGCATTGCTGCAACTGGTAAAGAGAATAATGCCAAACAGGCATGAAACCAGTAATGTAGAAGCCTTTAATACTTTCATAATCAGATTTTGTTTAGTTTATTATTCTTTCTCAATGTCTACATGAACAGACCGTTCCATAATGAAAGGTTCTGCCTGTTGTGAGGAGAACGGGTAATCGTCCGAACGGATAATTTTATTATTTCTGAACACAAACCCATCCACCGAAACGACACTCACTATCCGGGAATCGACTAACCGGAATTCATTATTCTCCACCAACACATTTCGGTTGAAACGAGGTACATCTGCGGGTTCCGGTTCTTCTCCTGCATCCAACGAGATAATTGCCCTTCCCCAGTTACCGAACATACAGTTATCGAATATATTGTTACGTATGGTCATATTGCTTACTCCACCCTGCTCAAACCAATATTGCGAATCACCTCCCGTCATTATTGCCGCTCCACCGATATGAAATGTACATCCCTCTACCGATATGCTGGTACGCGATCCCAACAAGACTCCCCTTGCACGGTTTCGCCGACAAACGGTATTGCGCAGAACAATATCGGGGGTTACCGTAGCACCGACAACATCGTTTATCTTTACCTTTTCCGACAATTTGTCGGAAAAGGTAATTTCTGTGAAGTCTTTATTAAGCCGTTTCACCGAGTCTATTTGAGCATGTGCATAAGTAACCATAGTCTTTGCATCTACCATCTCAACAGAATCCTTCGGGTTAAATATATCCATTCCTAACTGTTCATAATGAACCAGTTGCACAAGTAATTTATATGGGCTTATTTTCTTCTTAATCCGCATATAAATTCCGTGTATATTAGTGGCATCATCCATTTGGTTCTCGAACAGACAGTCTTCGATCCGTATCTTTCCCGTGCAATTGGAGAAATGGGTAGCATCGGCAGTACAACTCACGACCTTACCTGAAGGCGGAGTCACTACCATTTTACTGACAGTCAAATTCTTACTCATTTGAGCAATGAATCCCATACCACCACTATTATACATTGTTATACTGTCCACCTCAATGTCTTCACACCGATGTACTACAATGTTAGGAACTAAGCGGTGATTAGGAGCAAAAACCATTTTGTTTCCCGGTGTACCCTGAATATCGGGAATGTGCAAACGGACGCTACATGGTCCGGTCTGTTCGGCTTTGAGATTATTGCCGATATAATAATCCCGTGCCATGTAAGCAGTTTCTTTACGTATAGGATCGAACTCTAACAGATTACCGAACGGATATTCGATTTTTCCTGTTTCATCATAAAACTTCAGACGTTCATTCTCCACTTTGAACGGGTATTCTTCGGAAAAAGAGACTTCCAGTTTACCATTTCCCACACTCAAAATATCTCCTTCACTTTGAAAGGTTCTAGCAAAATTAATAGAAAAACCCGTCAACTTTACATTCCGGCAGTTCTCAAGCACAAAAGGCAAGGTATATCCATGAAACACGAGTTGTGCTCCGGGAGCTGAAATTTCGAAATCCGCCATTCCTTTGAGCAAGAAAGCAACACTTTTCAAACCGTCATGATTGTTACTAATAAACAGATATGTCTCAAAGGTCTGTTCAGGATAGAAATCATATCTTCCCGGTTCAATGATAAGCTTTGCCACATGATGTCCGGTACAATACTCTAATGCTTTGCGCATGAAGCCGGAAGCATCTTCACCAGTATCAGGTTTCAGCCCGAAAACAGAAGCATCAACTGTTTCGCCTTGTTTATGAACAGATGTACAAGCCATACAGAGAAGCACAGCGAGTGACACGGTAAGAATTCTTGTTATCACATTCTTTTTCATCTTATTTGATTCCTTTATACGAGAAATTTCTGAAAATAGCACTCCCTGTTCCCAAAGCATAAATACCGGGCCGTATGGTCATTCCACCAAAACTAGTCAGATTATTAACAAAATCGACGCGCTTCCATGTATCTCCCCCATCCTTACTATACCAATAGAGTAAATCACCATGATCTTGGGAAAGCCTGAATCGAATTACGTCCCCACGATTCACATCAGCAATCTTTTCACGATGATAATCTCCTCCAGCAAGACGATATAGTGTATTGCCATCTACCTCAAGTCCCAGATAATCATCGATTCCGGCATACAGAATAAGTCCGCTACGTACTTTTTCCGAGGATTGCACAGTTACTTCTACCTGATAGTAATCATTCACCGGATCTATAACCAAAGGCCGACTGTCTGATGGTGAATCACCTTCCGCTTTCAGTTGAAGAGAGCCATTGCCGACAGTCACTCTCTTACGACTATCTCCTTTAATAAGTTTCCATTGGAGTCCCAGTTTATCTTCTCCAAAATTATCCGATAACCTCATCATCGTACCGACTTTGCTACCGTTCACCGGCTTTCTTATTCGTCCGGCGGGATCAACCCCTTCGGGTATTTTGTACCAACCGTCTGCTGTCCACTCCACAGGAAGCATCAGCACTTGCCGCCCCATGCTGCGCAATTTATTTTCGTATGCATGAAAGATGATATACCATTCCCCTTCCGGAGTATCAATCAGTGTACCATGTCCCATCGAAGCCCATTTCGCTGAACGATCGGATGTTTTAACTATAGGATTGTAAGGACTATGTTCCCAAGGCCCGTAAGGAGTACGCGAACGGGAGGTGGTAATCATGTGTCCTGTGGGAGGCCCCGCAGTCCCTCCCTGCGCCACTGTCATATAATACCAACCATTCCGGTAAGTCAATTTGGGCGATTCAAGGCAGAAACATTCCACAATCCAGTCCTTCGGGTATTGCCATCCTTCATAAACCTTTTTCTTAGGGGTAACAGCTTTCAAGCCATCGGAGGATAACTCTACCATATATCCTGCATCTACATGGAGATACCGCTTGCCATCCGGTGTGGCGATGTGTCCGGGATCGATGCCAGATACTCCCACATCTACCGGTTTGCTCCATGGTCCGGCAGGAGCTTTGGCAGTAATTACGTACACAGTCCCACGATCCGGAACCGGTAGATAGATATAATAAAGTTCACCGTGCTTAATGAAATCAGCTGCCCATACGGGAGTTCCAAAATCTTCGGTCAAAGCGTACGTCAACGGTTCCCAATTCACCAAATCACGCGAATGCCATATCAGCATACTGGGGGTACTATGAGTAGCCGTATGATTAGTCATATAATAATCTTTACCGACACGCAGCACTGTCGGGTCCCCCCAATCGCCCTTGAGAATGGGATTCATATAATAACCGTCACCCTGATCTGCCTGCCAGGGATTCTCAGTGACCGTTATCATTCTGTCCGACTGCTGTGGCTGTGCATTAATATGTGTTGCTACAACAAGCGTCAGAAAGACTGCTGATAGAAACTTCATTTTACTTTTCATCATCCTGATTTTTACATTCAGCAAGTGCACTCCAACTCCTTTCAGAGAAAGCACTTGCTGAACTTGAATTAATTACCTAATCTAGACCTGTATATCTGAAACTTTTTACCTTTACCATTCCTTTACCCGAGCCAAATACCCCAGGACGTAATATTCCCCAATCCGACAATGCGTTATGGTGGAAACCGGACAAATCTCGAACAAAATCGGCTCTCGTCCACTCCTTCCCGTCGATACTCCAAAAACAAAGCAAGTCGTGATGGTCATTGACAATCTTCAGCCACACATGTTCACCCAACCCTCCGGCAAACTTCGACTTACCACCATGCGGAAAAAGCATACATACATTTCCATCTTCCAACGACATGCCCACATAGTAACGTTGGTTGTAATAGAATACCAGTCCACCTTCAGTGCCTTTCGGAGCTATTATCTCAGCCTCTATTCCATAAAAATTATTCTGTGGCATCAACACTAATGGATAAGTTTCGGAAGGAAATTTACTATCGCATCTTATATTCAAAGCATTATCAGCAACAGTAAATTTTGTCTTGTCAGCGTTTTCTATGACCGACCACTGGCGCCCCAATACCGTTCCTCGGAAATCATCTGAAAGCTGCATACCATGTTGCACCGCAGTACCCTGAGGCTTTTTAATCGGAAGATCTACATCCACCCCGTTCGGTACGCGAAACCAACCGTCTTCTGTCCATTCTATCGGTAATAGTAGCGTCTGTCGACCGACAGTGCGGTTTTCCCGTTCATAACCATGGAACATAATCCACCACTTACCATCCGGAGAATCAACCAATGTACCATGCCCTGTAGAAATCCATTTAGAATCGCGGCGGGCATTCCTGATAATAGGATTAAAAGGACTGTTTTCCCACGGCCCGAAGGGAGTTCGAGAACGTGCAGAAATAACCATGTGACTAGTGGGCGGTCCTGCCGTTCCACCCTGAGCGGAAGTGAGATAATACCAACCATTCTTATACGTCAGTTTGGGAGATTCGAGGCAGAAACATTCTACAATCCAGTCGGAAGGAAACTTCCAGCCATCGTAAATATGTGTCATCTCACCCGTTACACTCAACCCATCATCAGATAACGGAACGATATTGCCGCCCGACATATGCAAGTAGCGTTTTCCATCAGGTGCAACAACGTGTCCGGGATCTATCTCACCTATATTCAAGTCAACCGGATCGCTCCAAGGACCACGCGGATCTTTTGCCGTTACCACATAATTCTTACCATTTGCCGGGAAATAAATATAATAGATATCTTTATGCTTAATCATATCAGGAGCCCAAACGCTACCTACAAATTTATTAAGAGCATGTGCAACGGGTTCCCAATTCACTAAATCACGGGAATGCCAAATAGTAAGCCCCGGCATATCAGTAAACGAAGAATGAGTCATATAATAGTCTTCACCGTCGCGTATCACACTAGGATCGGCATAATTACCACACATCACCGGATTAAGAAAAGTCCCCCTTCCCGTGTCCGCCTTATAACGCCTCTCCATATGAGAAGTACTGTCTTTCTGTGCACTGGTTATCGAAAACTGAGTGAACAAGGTTAACACCCCCAATAAACATATTACTCTTTTGAACATCTTTCTTTATGTTTTAATAATTATTATCTCCACCTGCATTAGTCAGCAGGCAGAGACCTTTTGCTTCCATCTAGTCAAAAGCCAACTGGTTGAACTGATTAATATTGAAGATACGGAAAAAAGATGCTCTTCCGAAGCTGGCAACAAAGCCGATAGATACTTCCATTTCCTCCTCCACCGTAAACTTAAAATCCCATTCCCAACTTTTCTCCTGAATATACCAGTTTTTATATCCGGTTTCTTCAGCTGTTTTACGGAACTTGAGTCCACCCAATACATTGGGATTATTGTCGATGTCCGTAATATCGGGCATTGTATTTCCTTTCACAGCGATGAAATTCAAATTCAAAAAACAGGGGCTTCCCTCCGACACTCCATTGGGTTCTATACCGCTTGCACCAACATTGAAATTAACATAGTATTCTCCACGCGGCAGCTTCTTGGTACACCAGATATGAGCATTGCTTGCTTTCACGCCGTCAGGCCATGGAGAAGGCTCCATATGGATGATACCATCATCACCCGGTCCCCAGCCTCCTACGGAAATAGTCCCCTCAGTGATATAACGTACGCTTGAATTCATATTCCAATCCTTCAGCGTACTGAAAGGACCCACGAAAACACCATCATTCTGGAAAGGACGTACTCCGTTGGGGAAGAACCAGGTGACACCTTTTTTATCCCATATTTCCACCTTACCTTCTTTCATATCACCTGTTCCTAGTATTCCCGTCGATTTCAAAGTTACCATCTTACGTCCCTTCGTTGCATAGACGTGTGTAGGATTCATCTCTGTCGAAGTAGCTCCATCTCCAAAATCCCACAAAACAGATACTGCCCCATTGGATGTATTGGTAAATATAATCCGATTTGGATTAACGTCATCCTGCTTGTAAGTGAATGAGGAAACAACCTCCATAAATTTGGTATCTATCACTACAACTGTCGTATTCAAGCCTTTCGAAACTTCCCTATCCTGGCTGTCGATATGAATGGCGATAGCAAATAGTTCATTAATATTGCTTTCGAGGAAATCAAAATCAACATCCAATGTGAACTTACCTATATCTTCTCCGGATGGGATCGCTACTCCAGACGGCAAAGTGTATTTTCCCTCAGGCAACACTTTGACTTCTCGCACATTGCCGCTTTCATCCGCATACTTAAGTGTCTCCGCCTCCACCATTTTGGCTATCGTATCATTCTGTACAAAGATATTCACGCGTACTTCACCTCCTTTGTCCATTCCCCCACGTGAAACGCTTAGAGGTATGATGAACTTGCCATTCTCGAAGTCGAGTTTAAAGCGATAAGCCTCATTTTCAGAAGCAGGCGGAGTGTTCACATCATAGACTCCATAAGAAGCCGTCGTTAAATATATTTTCTGCTGAGGGTAGTCAGCGTCTGCTATCTCCTTGTATTCGCACGAATACAAAAACAGGATGATACCCAAAAGGAGAAATATACCATATATCTGTTTACCTATCTTTTTCATCTTCATTTGATTTTATCTGGGTTCACTATTACCAAAGCGGGTTTTGAGGCCAGCCAGTCACATTTATTTCATTCAGAGGAATGGGATAGAAATACATCCTCGGCTCAAAGACTCGGGTTTCTACTTCATTGGGTTGGTAGACGAAACCTGTTGGAGATTTAGTAACTCTTACTCCTCTCAGTTTCAAGTTCTCCACCTTATCTGCAATCATCCAGCGACGGGTATCCCATGCACGATGATCTTCGAATGCCAATTCCACCCGGCGTTCGTTACGAATAAATTCACGGACATCTTCCTGCCCCGTGACTGTCATTCCGGGCATTTTTACATTCTGCCGATCGCGTACCATATCAACATATTTCTTGATATCAGCATTTCCCGGATCACATTCATTCAAAGCTTCCGCATAGTTAAGATAAATCTCTGCCAACCGGAAATAAGGCCACACATGAACAGATGTACCATTCTCGAGCAAATTGATATTTTCATCCAAAAACTTCTTCAAGTAGTATCCGGTACGGGTACTTCTTTCAATCGGCTGCCCATCTTTACCACCTTCCCATATTTCTACCGGACGCCCCTTATAGGTATCGTTATTAGTGATGATACTCATTCTGAGGCGCGGATCGCGATCGGCATAGGGATCAGCATCATTTGCCAACTTAGTCCAGTCGAACATTTCTCCATTTGACTTCTGATAAGCATCTACAAGATTGCCGGACGGCATATTCCCTGTACCTCCTCCCAAATAACCAATCGGATAGTTAATTCTTTCCAAGTCGTTAGACTGGCTTTCTATCCTGAACAGTATCAATTCGGAAATATTAGCATCCTTCCCTATTTTGCTATAATCATTGCAAATCGAGTAAGGTGATTCGGGCATCAGAATCAAATCTTTGGCTGCTTGTGCAGCTTCCGCCCACTTAGTACGCCTGTCTCCAGTAAGTGAAATCAATTCCGGATGTTCATAACCTTTTGTCCATGCAGAATTGTTATAAAGATCACTCGCCGCATAAAGCAATACACGACTTCTCAATGCAAGAGCGGCTCCTTTGGTTATTCTGCCGTAATCAAGATTCTCTTCATAACTTACCGGAAGCCCTTCATCACCTGCCAATTCTTTACATTCACCGACTATAAAATCGATTACATCCTGCAAAGGGCGACGGGTCAATACTGTATAATCATCTTTCAAAGAGTAAGTACGATCCATCACCGGAATGCCACCATAACGCTTCATCAGTTCAAAATGATAGAACGCACGTAGGAAACGCGCTTCTTTTTTCCGGTTCTCTAATTTGGCTAGATTCTTACGGTATATGATTTGCTGATTCTCGTCGGGATCCATTTTCCATTGGTCGAAGTCTACATTATCACAATTTTCGAGAAACAGGTTACATCTGCGTATAGCATCGAAATAATGCCCCCACTTATTGTCCGGATTCAACCGTTCGCTCCACGAACCTTGATTAAAGTTCTGCACATTGGCCCACTGTACAACAAATTCAGCCTCATCTGTAGCAGATGCCATCATTGCATCGTCTATATACTTAAATCCACGCAGTAACGGTCCGTACAGTCCATTCGCTCGCATCATGGTATAATCGAAGTTCCGATAAGCATACTGAGGACTGATGTCCGTTTGTATCTCTCTATCAAGGTCACAGCTGCCTAACAAGCATAAAGAGGTAAGTGCTATAATATATACTGACTTTTTCATCATTCAGAATTTATAAAAATTAAAACGTTAATTGAGCACCAAGACTGACAGTACGGAGAGTAGGATAACCTCCAAAAATTTCCGGGTCAGTCATTCCGTCCATATAGTCAAGGGAAAACAAGTTCGTCCCGTTGGCAAATATTCTAAGATTACTTCCTTTACGAATAAAATTTTTCAGCGTATAGCCAAGCTCTACATTTCGCAGTTTCAAGAAACTGCCATTGCGTTTCCAGAAAGTAGAAGTACGGAAGTTTATATTATCCACTTCAGTCGTAAGCCTCGGATAAGTAGCTGTCTGAGCCGTCTCCGGAGTCCATCGCCCTCTAGCCATTTCCGGGATTCTGCTATCACCGGCAAATGCTGAAATGGAATAATAAACATCTCTTCGTGCTGCTCCCTGAAATAGAAAACTAAAATCAAAGTCTTTCCAGCTAATGCCCGATTCAAGATTCATCGTAATCTCCGGAATATTGTTATATCCATCCGGGTAGAAGTCATTGTCATTGATTACGTTGTCACCGTTCATGTCTTTATATCTGATATCCCCTGGACGAATAGTTCCCCATTCGTAAGTCAGTCCACTAGCATTAATCTCCTCCTGAGAGTTGAAAAAACCTTCAGCAATAAGTGCATAAGATTTGCCATAAGATTGACCTGTACGCCGCTGGTAATCGTAAAGTTTTACCTCTTCCGCCATAAAATCTATCTTGTTATGAGCAAACCATGCATTGGCTTCTACATAAAATCGGAAAGGGTTCTTTGCTGAGTTGGTATATCTCAACATAGCCTCAAATCCACTGTTAGTCATCCGCCCCTGATTCAGATAAGGAGGAATCATCCCTAAAAAAGAAGGTAACGTTGCATCCGGTACAACCAAGATGTTATTACGCTTATGCTGAAAGTAATCGAAAGACATATCTATGCAATCGAAGAATCGTCCTTCAACGCCAATATTGAACTTTTTATCTTTCTCCCATGTCACATCCTGATTGGCAACACGCCACTCACGAAGACTACCGGGATCGGTCGGTGCAACGCCAAACAAATAACCTTCGGCACTATTAAACGTTTGGTCATACATATAACGTTCACCACCAATTGCATCATTTCCTACCACACCATAAGAACCTCTGACCTTCAGAAAATCAACAAATGTGACATTCTTCATAAAACTCTCACGTGACAGTATCCAACCCAACGAGGCTGCAGGAAAGAAACCAAACCGGCCATGTCCGGGGAACTTGTCCGAACCTTCATAACTAAACGACACTTCCGCCACATACTTCTTATTGTATGCATAGGTCGCTCTACCTGCAAAACCTGCATGCTTCACAGGTAGATTGTCCGAAAGAATATTATATCTATTCCAGTTATAGAAATTTGATGCATTCTGATAACCATCGGGCATATTTCTACGTGAAATTGCAAGTTCATCATAGTTGAACAACATAAATGCATTCACATCATGATGTCCAAAAGTACGCCCATAATTCAGAAACGCCCTGAGAGTTACATTATTCCATTCTTCGGCACGGTTTTCATCATTTCCTAAATCGGTATTTACCGAATGCTGATGATAAAGCGGATTGTCATCAGCACCCTTTGTTATCGAATATCTGGAGTAGCTACGTCCACGGATAGTATATCCTTTGAAATAATTATTGTAAGAAAGAGCTACTGAAGCGCTCAATCCCGGAGTAATGAAGTCCAGTTTACCAGTTAGTTTGATAGCAGAATTCAGCAAACGGGAGTTCCTCGAATAAAACCCCATATCGGTAATCTCTGCCAACGGATTTCCGCTTAATGCAGTTCCTCCGTACGAATTATCGGGATTATAAACCGGAAATGAGATAGGAGGAATACCGTTAATCATGCTAAAAAGATTACTGTCACTCTCCCAACCGGGAGTAGTGTGATCTTGCACCATACCGCCCAACAGCACTTCTGCGGTAAGGTAGCGTGTAATATCAATGTCTATATTCGATCTGAAACTATATTTGGTAAAGTCGGCATTCTTCGTATTATCCGAACGGTCTGCCATCGGCTTGACTAAATTCTTACTATTCAGAACATTGAGCATCACAAAATAGCGTACACGCTCACCTCCTCCACGGAAACTAAGATCGTAGTTCATTATAGGGTTTACCTTTCTCAATGTTTGAGAAGCCCAATCCACATTCGGATGAAAATAAGGGTCACTCCCTGTGCGATAGGCTTCGAGATCTTCCGGTGAGTAATAGTAATCTCCTTTACCGTCATTCTTATAAGCCTCATTGTAAAAGCGTGCATGATCGTAACCTCCCATAAATTCCTCCATCCGCTTTGCCTGTTGGAAACCCACTTGAGCACGCAAGCTAACTTGCAGGGCAGAAGTACTTCCTTTCTTTGTAGTCACCAATAGTACTCCATTGGCTCCCCTGGCGCCATATATGGCAGTGGCAGAAGCATCTTTGAGTAAAGTAACCGATTCTATTTCAAAAGACGAAAGTTGAGTGAAATCGCACTCATACCCATCAACAAGCAAAAGCATCTTCTGCGCATCATCGCGGAAAGTCCCGATGCCTCGTGCAAACATACTGTTGGAACCAATACTGAATCCCGGCTCATTGCTACCTTCCATCAGTGTAAGGCCGGGCAATCTCCCATATAACGTAGATGCAACATTCGTTGTGAATGTCCTCTGCAACTTCTCTCCTTCTACCGTAGAAATGGCAGAAGTCACCTTCCAAAACGGCTGTTTCTCATAGCCTATCTGTACGGAATCGTCATACTGCGTAACATCCTTGAAGGACGATTGGGCAGAAGCGAATCCCGAACCGAGAAGCAGAAACGTACTCAGAAATATTGTAGTGTATTTTAAAGCCATAGTAATTACTGTTTTATTATACAATAAATAGGTAATGATTCTAATAACCAGGATTTTGTACGATATACCCCTTGTTCACTTCGCTCTGCGGGAAAGGATTAAGATACATATACTTCGGAAAGAACCGCTTCTCAAAGACATAAGGTACGTACTTGAAATCTGCCGGGTTGTTTTCCAACGGATATATCTTTATACCGTACATATCACCTTTCATCACTCCGTCCTGTTCGCAATCCAACCAGCGTCTTAAATCCCACAAACGATGGTTTTCATAAGCTAATTCAATGGCACGCTCGCGTTTTATAGCTTTGCGAAAATCGCTCTTTGACATTCCGGCCGGAAATTCCGGCATACCGGCACGATCTCTGATAACGTTTGCTTTCAGTCTGGCAGGTTCCGGAACAACTGTACCGGGGTCTGCCTCATTCAGCGCTTCAGCATAGTTGAGATAAAACTCGGCAAGCCGGAACAACGTAACATTCGGAATAATTGGATGGTCGGACGAAAGGTCGTATGGTACTGGTTTATGTGCCATTACTCCTCCCCAACAAGGTTGTTCAAGAGGGTTATTAACACTTCCCGAAGTCATATCCAATTTTTCAATCTGATTGTTCCAACGGCTTGTGTGATAAGCATGCGTTTGTGCAAAACGCGGATCGAGTTCTGAGTATTTGGCTAGTAAATCATCTCCTCCGTTCTTCAAATCCCAATTTTGATCGGTTCCATCCTTCTTCTGATAAAGCATTACAAAATTCAATGGAACAGAAATTCCTCCTTGTCCCTGTGTTTTGGGAGTCATCGGTTCGAAAGGCCAATGCCAAGGTCCCACTGCTCCTGAAGCCTTCTGAGCAAGAATTATCTCCGAATTATCATAAACATTCCAAGAGGTTAGATAATCTTTATCAGGTTGGTCCGTATCGATGAGTTTGCACCACTTTCCTTCTGTCTCGGCCCAAGTGAGAACTGCCAAAGCAGCATCGGCAGCAGCCTCCCAGCGACTAACATCAGTATTACCATAACAGATGAGGTTATTGTCACTTCCCAAACTCATGTAAGGATTACCCGTATTAAACTGAGGACTTGCCGCATAAAGAAGTGTTCGTGCTTTCAAAGCCAGTGCTGCACCTTTATGAATGCGCCCACGCTCATTGGAAGCATACGAACTGGGCAATAGTCCGGCAGCATCCTCACAGTCTTTTACGATGAATTTCACTATATCCTCTACCGAAGAACGGGGAATCTTCATATCGTCACCCATATTCAAACGTTTGTCAATTTTGGGAATTCCACCGAACTTACGAAACAATTCAAAATGATTATAGGCACGTATCCAAAGAGCTTCCCCCATTACACGGTTCTTGTAGTCATACTCACGGTTGGTAGGTTCGAAAGTAATACTACCTATCCGTTCTATCAAAATATTAGCCCGGCGTAATGCTTTCCAACGGTCATCCCAACGTGTATCATGCGTAGTTGGTCCGGTTGAGGCATTGAGCGCTCCTCTGTTCCACACATGCTGGAAATACCACGCCATCGAAATCTCTCCCTCGTCGCAACATGGCGCGTAACCACCGCCACCTTCCCTACCCTGCCATCCAAGATCGGAAGTAACACCCAGCCAATATGTACCGTTGATAAACTCCTCAAGGTTTTGTTCGTTATCGAAAATCATATCTTCCGTCAGATCAACTCCAGGAGGCTTTTCGAGATAATCTTCACAAGATGTACCTAAAAAGGCGACCAACACAAAAGATATCACATATATTACTGTCCTTTTCATATCGTATACATATTAAAAATTCACATTTAGTCCAAAGTTAAACACCATCGTTGTAGGATATGGCTCATAATTGCCATCACCCACAAAGGGAATTTCAGGGTCTTCGCCTTTCAATAGATTGTGCCATGTAAACAAGTTACTGCCATTAGCATAGATTCTGGTAGAACTCAGTCCCAGCTTCTTCAGAATACTGCCATTGAACGTATAGCCCAGTTCCACATTTTTCAGACGGAGATATTTCGAGTTGCGCACCCAAAGTGTAGAACGCTGATAATTGTGGTCGCTCGAAATGGACAGACGAGGGAACTTAATCGCTTCGCCATTATCATACTTTTCCTGAGTCCAGCAATAGTCATTCAAATAAGCGGGTGCACCGCCGTCAGTGATGAAACCACGACTCATAGTAATGGATGCTGGGCGGGATTGATTGGCTGCCCCTTGAAATAATACGGAGAAGTCGAAACCTTTCCAATTACCACCAAAAGAAATCCCATACATGATTTCAGGGAAACCGGAATAACCGATAGGTACACGGTCGTCTTCATTAATAACACCATCACCATTCACGTCCTTATATTTCACATCACCGGGCTGTATCTTGTTATTGTCCCAAATAGAACGTGGACGATTAGGGTCATTAACTTCCTCCCAAGTATTATAGAAGCCCTCTGCAATAAGTCCGAAGTACTGACCGCTACGTTGTCCTGTGGCTCTCAGATAAGGGTATCTCGGTGCTACTTCATCCATTTCTATAACTTTATTACGTGCAAAGGTAAAGATTCCTTTTGCCCAATAAGATAACTGACCAACACGGTCACGGAAAGTCAACTCCCCATCAAACCCTTGGTTTTGCATAATACCGAGATTGTATGCAGGAAGCTGTGCACCGGTGATGACAGGTGCTGTTCCCATACGGGTAAGGATATTGCTACGCTTCTCATAAAAATAATCTCCGGTCAGGCTGATTCTATCATCCCACAGCCTGATTTCAAGACCTACATTTGCTTTACGAGCACGCTCCCAAGTAAGATCAGGATTACCCAAAATCCCTTCGGAAGCAGAGCCATGCTTGTTTGCATTGACACCAACCTCTCCAAACCAATAGCCGATATCAAAATCACCGCCACCATCCTTGGTGTAAGAAGTCGGTAGAAAGAGGAAGCGATCATCCCCCACCCAGTCATTACCAACTTCACCGTAAGAACCGCGTATCTTGAGGAAAGAAACTGCTTCTGTTTTTGGGAAAAACTTCTCCTCGGACACTACCCAGCCTAGCGAAAAAGCCGGGAAGAAACCGAATCGATGTCCCTTTGCAAAATTTTCCGTACCGTTATAGCCCATATTGAATTCTATAAGATATTTCTGTCTATAATCGTAAGTAGCACGACCTACAAATCCGAGATGAGCATTCGGTATTCCATATTTAAGACGTGGGTCATATAACTTCCGTTGATTATAAAGCAACAAAGCACTCACGTTATGCTCTTTATCACCGCCGAAAGAACGGGCATAATCCAGTCCGAATTCAATATCTACCTTACGGGTTTTCCGGGAATCCGTATTGAGTGAAGGCGGCCGTTCCTGACTTGCTTTCACATGTTTTGGTCCCCCTTCCTGATCATAGACCAAATAGTAATAAGGTAGTTCGGGATGATAGCTACGCTGATACCAGTAGTAGTTCTGATAAGACACCGTTCCGTGTACAGAGAGTCCTTTGGTCAGAAAATCCAGTTTGTAGTCTGCTCTCACCTGAGCATTCAAATTATTTCCCTGATCTTTATCATAAGGGCTTCTCAGCAGGTTGCCCAACGGGTTGTTGACAATGCTATTGTCCCTGTTTTTAAGTACAGTCAGTTTGCCGTCAACAATGCCCGGTGCTAGATTAGGAGCCGCCTTATAGGCAGTGGAAAGCACATATTCCACACTGTTTCGCGGTCCGGAACGAGTATCCAACTGATCAGACAAGCTCAACTTGATACCCAAATCATCTGTTACCTTAAAATCAAAATTCGCCCTGATATTGTATCGGTCATATTTAAGTTTATAGTCTACGTCGGACATGATATCCGTATTCTTATACAAACCTTCCTGATTGAAATATCCCAATGAAACGAAATACTTCACCCGCTTGGTTCCACCACTGATATTCACGTTATGCTGCGTCTGAAATGCCCATTTCTTCAGAATCACATCTGTCCAGTCGGTACTCGGATAGAAAAGTGGGTCAGAATTGAGTCGGTAACGCTCTATTTCCGAATCTGTAAATTTAGGAATATAAACTCCTTTAAAATAGGCGTCGTTCTTCAAAGCAGAATTAAAGGTTTTCGCCCACTCATAACTCCCCATGTTCTCACGGGTTTCGGTGAAGGTAGCCAGTCCAAAATTACTGGAAAGGCTTACTTTCGGAGCACTTTCAGTTCCCCGTTTGGTAGTAATAATAATAACACCATTCGCACCACGTACTCCATACACCGCCGTAGCCGACGCATCTTTCAGAATAGAGATGGACTCTATCTCATTCGGATCGATATTATTGAATGTTGCCGCCTCAATACCGTCTACCATAATCAATGGGGCGGATGGATCAAACAATTCCGTAGATTGGGCAAATGTTCCCACACCACGTATTCTTAATGTGGAAGCATCCTGACCAGGTGCACCACTATTCTGTACGGAAAGAAGTCCCGGCATTCGTCCTACAAGCGCATTGCTAATATTTGCCTGTGGAGACTGAAGGAGGTCTTTCGTGTCGACAACTGAAATAGCTCCGGTAACAGTGGCTTTTTTCTGAACGCCATAGCCTACCACCACGACCTCTCCTATCGCAATGGCATCTTCCTGCATAAGTACATTGAAGTGAGTTTTAGTACCAATCAGTATCTTTTGTTCTTTAAAACCTATCATGCTGAAAATTAGAGTCTTGGCAGTGGAAGGTACTTTAAACGAGAATGCACCGTCCACATTTGTAATAGTACCGGCTGACGTACCTTCTGCCTGGATAGTTACTCCAATGAGCGCTTCTCCATCGTTTGAGGTCACTTTCCCTGAGATAGTTTTTGGCGACCCTTGAGAGAAGACATTCATGGCAAAGCATAGCATAAAGGATACCAAACATAGCAAGTAACATCTTGTAAACGTTGATATTCGCCATTTCAAGATATAATGATTCATATCTTTTTCCATGAGTTTTTTAATTTAGCAAGTCCCGTGAGAACGGTAAATGCAATGATTAGAAATAATTTTAACGAGTATAGTAAGACATATATCCGAAGAAGATTGCCTACTGAGAAGAGAGATGATTAGCCCGATTCAATGTGTTTCTTCATAAGCCTTGGTGTTTTTAATTAGTATTTTCGTCAACTTAACTGATTGCAAATGTAAAGGTGTTTTGCTCAAACGACTTTCCCTATTGTCACATGATACTTCGATATTGTAACAAACATAAAAATTTGTCTTAAAATCACCCTATCCACAAACCTTTTTAACCTACAATTCCCTTCAAAAAGCCTTATACAAACATAAAAAAGGAAATTATCTTTCAAAAACGGGCTAGTTACCATAGAGAATAATCTTGTTACAAGAAAGGAAAATACTGATATAACAATAGCTTATATTTGCACATATCCATTACTAATTAAAATCATTACCATGAAAAAGAAACATCTCACAGGTTTAATAATTCTAGCAAGCCTGTCCATTCCCGGTTGTGCTGAGAATAACACCAAAAACAGCCATGTAAACACGGGAGAAAACATAGAAAATAATATAAAATGGTATCCTGTCCCGCAGCCGGCAGACAAGCCTATCGACGCTACCATAATACTTCCCGCAGCACGAGATTATAACTCATATAGTGGAGTTCCACTAAGAGTTCTTTTTAATAACTGGGTACGCGACCCTTTTATTCTGAATGCACCAGATGAGTATTATTATATGGTAGGAACACCGAAATCCACGACCTTGCCTGCACCTTTGAAAAGCAGTCCCGAATCAAACGGCTGGTGGTATAACGACGGCATCCCACTTTGGCGTTCAAAGAATCTGAAAGACTGGGAAACAATGGGATATGTATGGACTTTCGAAAAAGATGCTACCTGGTCGAAAGAATTCAAACTCTCTCCTAATACCCAAACACCCAATAACGATCCGGTACGTTGTATCTGGGCTCCTGAGATTCATTATCTGAAAGGTACTTACTGGATCGGTTATTCAATGAATTACGGCGGAATAGGAATACTAAAAAGCACAAGTGGCAAACCGGAAGGTCCTTATGTCGATATAAAGACCGATGGGCCTCTACCAGGACACATTGACGTAGCACTATTCGAAGATACGGACGGCACAGTTTACTATTTGTGCGACGGATATAGCATAGCCCGTATGAAAGACGATATGAGTGGGCTAGCAGAGCCCTTGAGGAAACTGAAGTTTAATCCCACTCCACCTTGGGGAGAAGGTATTAATATGCTTAAAGTGGGAGAAAAATACGTATGGTATAACTCTTCGAATACCTTCACTACAATCAATGGAAAAGAAGCACGCACGTATGACTGTTTTTCTGCCACATCATCGGGGTCAATCTATGGACCTTACAATAATCGTCATCGTGCCATCACTTATGCCGGACATAATAATATCTTTAAAGACAAGAAAGGTAACTGGTGGTCTACGCAGTTTCACCCACAACCACATATGGAGAAAGCAATCGAACCTGCCCTTATTCCAATTGAAGTTTCTCCCGAAGGAGCCTTATCTATCAAACGCTCATATCCACGCCCTATATGGTATATTACAACTACAGAGCCAAAAGGTAACTGGCAGTCTATGTATTTTAAGGATACGAAATGGGATAAAAAAGAAGGCGCATTCGGAAATCCGGAAGTCATGAACCACGGCACATTCAGTGACGTTGGTTCAGAATATTCCTCTGATAAACTTTGGATGAGAAAAGACTTCTCCATTGATACACTTCCTGAGCAACCCGCTCTATTTCTTCGCCATACAGGCTCCGTTAATATTTGGATCAATGAAAAATTAATTTATTCAAGTGAAAACAATCTAATAGAATATACAAAAGAAACTATTAATAAAGAATGCCTCCAAATAGGCAACAACATTATAGCCGTAGTCTTTGAGAATAAAGCTCCTTATTCATACATTGATATAGGACTTGTAGATTGTGCGAAGCCTTAAGACATACATTTGGCATAAATTGTTTTTATAATCGAGTAGGAGGAAAACGAAGTAGTTTTCTTCTTACTTTCGTTTTCAGACCTCTCCCACCACGCATGCGGTTCAGCACGTAACGGTTCCTATTTTGGATACCATTCGAGATAATAATCCATCAGGCTGACATATCCAGCCCTATACAACTTGTCGCTTTCAATACAAAGACGTTTTATCTGTGCAAAGTGATAGTAACCGACCATTCTCTTATGTATTCCTTAAGTCTCTATTTTCTATATTCATGTCCCCATCCATTACTTCGACTTATCAACTCCTTAAGTTTGGATTTCATCTTGGACTTGGATTTGAAATGTACCGTCAGGAGACATTTACCGTTCATTACATAAAAAGAGTAGCCAAGAAACCTTACACCTCTTACATAAGACACCACTGTCTTATCATGATTCACTTTCAGAAAGAGTTTTCCCTCTATGAATCGGATTATTGATTCCCTGACACGATTTGCGGCACGTTTGGATTTGCAGAATATCATAGCATCATCAGCATAACGAACGAATAGAAGCCCTCTACTTTCAAGCTCCTTATCCAACTTGTTCTACACGATATTGCTTATCAACGGACTTAAAGGACCTCCTTGAGGAGTGCCTTCCGTACTGGTTTCGAACAATCCTCGGTTTATTATACCGCTACGGAGTATTTGTGTATCAGACTGACCACCCTTCTGTCATTTATGGTGCGACTGAGTATTTCTATCAGCTTGCTGTGGCTTACCGTATCGAAGAAACGTTCTAGGTCGAGGTCGACTACATATTTGTAGCCCGTGCCACTGTCTTCTGCGCTCTTCGAAGCCTGGATACGATACTTACCAATGCGGAACAGTTTGGTGCCTCATACGAAGACGAACTACATCGTGTGATTATCCACGGAATTCTTCACTTGTGCGGCATTAACGATAAAGGTCCCGGAGAACGGGAGATAATGGAAGCTGCGGAGAATAAGGCATTGGCTATGCGACAAGCGTAAGCAAGCCTCAACTGCAAACGATTTCAATAAACAAACGGTTTACTAAAACAGACTATACTGCAACATACTGTATAAATACTGTATAACGAAGACGCCTCATCGTAATCACTACGACGAGGCGTTTTCATTAGCAACGTAATGCTAACACTAATTTATTTAAGAGAGAGAGAAATTTACTATTTTATCTCTACCGCTTTATTTATACGATATATCAAAAGCTCATAATGTGAACGATCAGCTTCAGGCATAGCCGAAATACTCTTTTCCAACATCTCTTTCGTACGCATCAACAGATCGAAATAATATGCAGCAACTTTGGTCTGATTCGTATAAATAGGCGGAACAGAAGAGAAACCACTTATTTCTTCAGGAGCCTGCAAAGAACGCAAACGATGTTCTACATTCTCTCCTTCACGTAAAGCTGTCAGATTAATTTCCGACTTCCAGTTATCAGCAAATGACGTCTTTGAAGCCTTAAAGCTACCAATAGGTGCAGTTACCGTAGAGGTGGAAATAATACTTTCCAGAAAAGCTGTCTGCAGAGCTTTCTCAACATTATCCAACGGACGATGTTTCAGGGTTCCTTCCCATACTACATTGTAAATGTCATCCAAATATTCGGAAGCCGTATAAGCAGTTTCCGGGAAACGTTCCGTACACACTTCGATATAAGGCAAACGATTAAAGATATTCTTGAATATATCCAAACGCATCATATCGGTCTTCTTATCAGCAATTGTGAAATCTGTAGCACGAGCTGTATTCTCTATCCAATCCAGATCTTTTGCCAGGCTCAAAACCCTGTTCAATGCTGCTTTTTGTTTCTCACGGTCTACCATCGAGTAACTCGGAATCACATCTTTCTCACGAATATCATTCAGATAAATACCACCGACATACGAAAGAACCGCATATACACGACTGTTCAATCGTTCGCAAAGTGCCGAATATACCCGCTTACGCATTGTCATATCCTTGTCTCCTTTTGAAAACCAAGTATAATAATTCTCACAACCGGTACGGATATTGGAAAGCATATAATCAAATGACTTCAAATGATCGTCTCCCAAGCCGCCACGACTATTACGAGGATCTGAATCGAAACGAGACTGACTACGTATATAAGCATAACGAGGATCTCCTGTGTGTTGACGAATCCAGCTATCCAAGATAGCTTTCTCTTCTTGTAATGAAGAAGCGTAAATAGGCTGATACAGATATTTAATAACCAACTCATCATACGGTCCAGGGTTCGTATTAACCAAACGCACTCCTTTCCGTACATCATCTGCCGTAGCCACATCATTAATCACTACCCCTCCCATAACAGAAGAAGCCAAACCATACTTTTGTGTGAAGCTGGCAGAACGCAAAGAATCTACCGGATAAGCAACAGAAGCTCCCCAATTCGGAGCAAGTCCCAATCCTGTCCCTACAGCTTGAGCAATAGCAGCCTGAATCAACTCGCCCTGTATCTCTTGTGGGAAAATATCAGTACGGACGCGAGGATCAACCGCAGCAGTTGCCGCAATACGATCCATATATTGCACACTGATCATATTTGAATTGATCAGAATAGAAGCATTCAATATCTCCCCTGTACGAGCATCTACATGAAGCGTCGTTTGTGCACTATTCATCCACGAAGCAGAATAACGGATGGTCATACAATCCAAACTGTACGCATTAAACAAAGTATCATTTTTCGGAAACTCCTTCACACAAATCACATTCTTAAAACCAACCTTTTCAAAAGCTTTATTCCAAGATTCTGCTCCAGCTTTAACATAAGAATGCCACTTAATAGGTAGCAAGCTATCAATATAGAATACTAATTGCTTCTTCGGTTCCACCAGTTCCCCCCGACGGTAAGCAGCAGAATCCGAAGGTTCAATCCGCCAACGTTTTGCATAACGTATATTCTTCACCTCTTGCCCAGCTCCGACAAAGTCACTCTTCAACTGTGTATTCAATCCAAGACGTGAATCAGCCAGACGGGGAGTCATCGGCTCTTCCGACAAGACACATAACATCTTATTTACCACAGCCGTCAACGGAACATTTTCATACATACTATAAGCTCCCATCAAGGTATGGTTTACCTTATATACCAGTTCTTCACGAACGGTAATATTATCTCCTGAAGCGGAAACACCCAAGATAGACGATTTATCAGATTCTAATGAGTGGTCGCGAGATACAAAACCATAATAGCCGTTAGCTGAAGTCGATGGGAAAGGTTTAGTAAAAGCCGAACCTTCCAAGAATAAACTTTTCATATTCACTACAAGAGCCGAACTATCCGGTGTACATGCCAACACTTTAAAACTCTTGAAGATACCCGGATTATGTGAATTATTCAGTGCACGGGCAATATCAGAGTCACCACTTGTATTGACAGGTTTGCTCAACAAAGGCATACGTGCCACGATTGTAGAATCGATCATCTCAAAACGCAAACGTACATCTGTTCCTCCCAACTGTCCCGGTGCACCTTCCCCACCGTCACTCGTATTTTCTATAGAGGAAGTCAGCAACAGTTCCCGCCCTAACATAGCAACCGGAAACTCAACATACACTTTATCTTCCACCTTATGAATAGTCATCAGCCCATGAGCTGTCTGTACCTTCTTATCCTTGAAAAGCTTCTGATAAGGTGTTAATACTTCTTTTTTTTCCTCTTTTTTCTTCTTTTTAAAAGGCCAAAACGCATTTCCGTCTTGTGGCAGGCAACACATAAAAAGAAGCAATAAACAAAGTATCTTACTATATCTATTTCTCATACTTCCTATCATTTTAATGCCTGGTCAATTTTGTACAACAATAAGCGATAATGACGTTGCGTATCAGCAGAACCAGTAGAAGCGCTTGCTGCAACCAAGCTGCGGATTTTCTTCAGCTCACCGAAATAAACGTGTTCCATCGGTTCCAACGGAGCCTTTAAATCAACATCATCTTCAAAACCGCTAATTTCCTCCAAACGGGCTGCCTGCATCTCAGCATGCTTATTATTAAAACATCCCATAAATTCTTCTGAAATGATACCAAAACGCTCACGCGAAGCAGCCTTCAGCCATTCAGGAACCTTAATAATGTCATACATGTCCGTAATACCTTTACGAGTCGCATTTTTAGCAACCCCAGTTACAGAGCCCTCTATCAATTTTGTCAAATAATTCATCTGCAGACGCATCTCCGTATCTGTCAAAGTTTTACCAGCACGTGTTGATGCCCATACAAAACGTTCAATGTCCGCCAAGTATTCCTTTTGAGTATAAGGAGCGGATGTAGCCTTATTCGAACAGATAGAAACAGCACCACAACGAGATAAAATACCATCAATAATCGCATCCTCCATTTGCATAGCTACAGAAGTACGGATAGGAAACTCCTTCAAGGTTTCATTCGCATCCAACCAAGAAAGATCTTTCAACTCATTCAGCAAGAAATTCAAAGCCTTCTTCTGTTGTTCTTTCGACACAGTTTGATAACTCGGACGCTGATCTCCGTCATAACGTTCATTCAAATAAATACCTCCGATATCTGCCAATACGAAGCTTAAATAGCGTATATATCCATAGACAATTTCATCATATAAGGCAGTACGAAACTCAAAATCCTTATCTTTGTCTGCTACCCATTCATTAATATGTTTCAGGATATATTGCAAATTACGACGCCCATACTCTGAAGCTTTCACTGGATCATCCCCCAAATCTTCTTCTACGGAACTCGGATCGAAACGACGTTTGAACTGCTGCTTACCATAACGATACTTAGGATCACCCGATTTCTCACTGATCCATTTGTCCAGTATAGGAATTTCTTCTTCAGATGTTTTTGCTTCAAATATTGGTTTATACAACCAAGAGATCGCATAATAATCATAAGCACCAAGTTCAGGAGGTGTCATACGTACTCCTTTTTCCTTATCGCCCGGCTGTGCTATATAGTTATTACGTGCATAATCCATGATAGAATAAGTCGTTCCATATTCCTGAGTAAATTTCGGATCACGCAACGACTCTACAGGAATGGAAGAAGAACCTGCCATATTGTGCATCAGAGACAAAGTATGCCCTACTTCATGAGAAAGTACGTAGGCGATGCAGTCTCCCAATAAGTCTTCACGCAACACCACATCACGAACATCCTTATCTGCCGGGGCAGTTTGTAAGAAACGCCAGTACTGAACCAACTGCACAATATTATGATATACCGTTACCGATGCGTTTATAATTTCTCCTGAGCGAGGGTCAATCCAAGAAGGTCCCATTGCGTTGGCTACTGTAGAAGGAGCATAACGAATACAAGAGTATTTTATGTTTTCCGGGTCAAAGTTAGGATCGTTTTTAGGAAAATCCTTTGCCACAATCGCATTCTTGAAGCCAATCTTCTCAAATGCTTTCTGCCATACCTCAACTCCTTTATGGATATATTTATTCCAACTCAACGGAAATGCATCATCAATATAGAAAATAATAGGCTTTTTAGGTTCTACCAATTCTCCACGTAGATATGCGGCAGAATCTGACGGTTCAAGATTCCAGCGATGAGCGATATGGCGAGTACGTAATCCACGTCCTTCGGAAGCAAACTCAACAATAGAGTGTTCGAAAATACCAATACGCGGATCGGCATAACGATGGCGCATCGGTTTTTCCGGCAATAAGATAAAGCTACGGTTCATCACAGCCGAGAAAGGCATATTTTTTATCGCATAACTTCCTTTAGCCCCTACGCTTACTTTATAAGTCAATAAAGAACGGACACAAATATTGTCCTCAAAGCCTTTGATGCCTTGTATAAAAGAACTTTCCTTTTCAAAATTCTTATCAATACTCCCTCCCATCATTTCTATCAATGAATAAGGAGAGAAAGGAGAAAGCATTTTCTTATCGCTCAACAGGTAACCGGTCATATCAAACACAACGGCAGTACTGTCATTATTGTAAGCCTTTATCTCGAATGTCTCGGCGATAGCAGGCATTGTGCTGCTTCGCAAACGTTTTTTAATCTCCCGATCATCCGAGAATTGTCCTGCCTGTACACGACGTAATGTGATCGTTGAATCACGCTGCACAAAACGAATCAGAAAAGGATCACCAGACTTCTCACCTACGCATCCAAACTGATTATCCGTTGTTTCTGCAATTGTAGATCCCAACAGGATGTCCCGGTTTAGAATTTTAAGCGGTAACTCAAAGTAGACCTTGTTGTCAAACTGATGAAGAGTAATGAAACCTTTAGCTGTCGTTACTTTCTTGTCTTTAAACAATTTGTCGTACTTGGTTTCTTTTTTCTCTTTCTTCTTTGCAGTAGCCTCCGTAGAAGCTTTCTTCTTGTTTTTCTTCTTTGCTACAGCGGGATTAATCATAGCCCCACACAATGCAACTAAAAGAAATAAATACAGTTTCTTTCGCATATAATCTTAATTTCAATGTTTTCTCTTTAATCCCAAGAACCATAGTCACGTGCTCTTTCACGCTTATACAGAACCTGTACTATTTTTCCTAGACCTTCTTCCTTAAACAGGACTTTCTTCTCACTATCACCTTCTTTAATGATTTCCTCCAAAACAGATAAACTCAAATCCAATACATAAAATTCTCCATTTTCCAGCCCTACTCCTGCATGGCCTTCATAAGCCCCCCCTCCAGTATCAATACCGGTTATCGGGGCATCAAATGTAGCAAACTTTATTAATTGTTTGCCTTTATCACCATTAAAGTAATACAGATAAAGATCGTTATCACTACTCAACAATAAATACGGACGACCGGAATTCTGATAATAACAAAGTGCATATACATTTTTCGTACTTGCATTAACGATATCCGCAAATGGGACTTCCCGCAAAGGAGTAGTGATATAAGCACCGGGAGCGTATTTTCCGCTACAATCATCAACTTCAAAATGCTGTATAAAAAAGCGACTATCTTTTTCAATAACAGACATATAGCCAATAGAGCCACCTCCTTGTCCATAAGGACCGACACAGGCTCCGATATAGTGCACCGTATACCCCGTCATATCATCAAAAGGATCGCTACTATCCCATGTTTCCAACGCTAACACATTACCGGAATAATATTTATCTACCATCCCACTACCAATAACAAGAGTACTCGCTTTCAGGTCTGTTATATGCAAGTATCGATTGGAATTTTTATCATAAGCCAGTACTCCTCCGTGTTCATAAAATTCTGGGGTCATCGCTATCATTGTACCGTCTATTGGCTGTCCATTATATGACAGAACTCTATCATCCAAAAAGTAATTGGAGTTGAATAGATTCAGAGACTCTTTCACACGAGTATAAATCTCTCCGTTTCTCCCGATAGCCATTGAAAGATAAACCATATCATACACCCGTTGTGGTTCAAATCCTTGTGGATAGCCACCATTAATAAACATAGCAGGCAGATAGCCTTCCGTTTGATAAGAACTTCCGGAAACATCGACACAGCCTTGCCCACCTTGCTGAGTAATCCATAACCAACTGGTATTATCTTCACCACTCCCCCATGGAGAAACAAAATGCTGGCTCATAAAAATCGGCTTGCCACCCAAAGTAGCCCCACCATTAGAAAGACCATATACATCCTTTGTCACTACACATGTGTATTTTTGATCTTTCGTAGTAGGACGCATATACGTTAACATCGAAGTCCCGTCTTCCTTGGCGGAAAGCGTTACCCAACCATCTGTTGTATAAGGGGAAATCACAGACAACAGCGCAGATCCGAAATATGTAACTCCGGTAGTCTGGTCTTTCACTGCCAAACGCAGATCTTTATACTTTCCATCTTTATCAACAGTCCAGTTCAATACCCGTTCTGTCGCTATCTCCTGTCCATCAAATGTCCATAGATAAGTTAAATTTTCCGTTTCCTTTCCTGTTGAGAACTTCAATTCAGGAGTTATTTTCAGCACATCACCTAATACACAATCGCTACTTTCCAGTGGAATTTCCACTGTAATATCATTCATTTGCTCGTAATCATAATTTCCTTTATCCTCATAACAAGATGACATTAACGACCCTAAAAGTATAGCCGTCGTTAACTTCAATTTTATCCTCTTCATATTCATTTCATTCGTCAGATTAATAAATAGGTACCGTCATCGACTTTCCGTTCTCTTCTTTCAGGCCATATTCGGCAATAGCATCCTTCAAACGCAGGGCACACCGACGTCTCTGTGATGCATTCAGTTCTCCGAAATTGAGAGCCTCTTCACCTCCATATTGCACCAGTGCCCTGTATTTTGCCCGAGAATAAGTACCAAGATAAACATTCGTCACTTCTTTATCCCACCACAACGGTTGACTTTCTACATTGTTGAATACAATCCGAATTGTATCATAATGTAAGATACTCCCTCCAAAATAATCATTAGGTTCTATTTTCAGAAGAAGCGATACATCTTCTGTCAGGTTTTCCGTTTTTATTAACTTAACCTCCAATTCATCCGTAGCAGAATTTGCCTTAAAACTAGGTGCTTCCGGCAAAGAATAATTTTCAGCTAAAGCTGTTGTCTTATCCGCAAGAATTCCGATCTTATACGGAGCCGGACTCGAAAAAGGATCACCGACCAACCCCATAGCTATCTTTACAGTCAGTTCATCATCAAGCGGATAATTATTGAACGACACATTGACAGACTTGTCTTCTGTGCCTTTCAATTGGCTAAAATATAAATACTGATCACCATGATAAGACTTTATCTCGTCTTCTGAACAAGAAAAAAGACAGCAAGACAAAAACAATAATAAAATAAAGGGTTTCATGTGTATATTCATAATCAAAATAATTAACTTATTAAATTTCTTCATTCTCCGGACGGTCGAACACAAATTTCACTCCATCGGCAAAAGAATTATTATTCAGTCGTTTGTACTGAAAATATAATTGGCCCTCACCTATCAGTTCTTTGCGGATTTCTTTCAATAATTTACTGATGAAGTCATCCAGTGAAATAATATTAGAAGTATTTGATATTATACCACGAGCAGAACGAACTGCATCCAGCATTTTTCCTGCTTCAATAAAGTTTGCATTACGAGCGTAATACTCTGCCATAATATAATACATCTCACTCAAACGGATAACCGGAATCATGTCGTAACCATCTGTTCCCTCTGCCAATGTATACTTCTTGGAATATTGAACACTTTCCTGATTTCCTATCATAGAAGAACTTCCACGCTGATCTTCCTGAGAACCTTCAAAAATGCTGCTTCCGCTGAAGAGAAAGCGTGTTTTACTATCAGAAGTTATAAAAGGCTTGAAATCATCAGTCAGCGTTTCATTCGATACTGTAAAAATCAAACTTTCAGAGTCTTTTACATCTCCTCCCAATTCTGATGATCCGACAAACCCAAAGAGAAGCCTATCATTATGAGTAGCTTTCACCACTGCTTCCGCACAATCAAAAGCCTTTTTATATTCCTTCTCCCACAAATAGACTCTTGCCAATAAAGCTGTAATTGCGTAATAGTTCATACGATAGCCACGGTAAGCAAAGAACACTTCTTCCGGAAGCTCACTGGACATACCGCGAGCAAACATGCGATAGCTAGTCTCCATCCATTCGGGATGCTCTTCGATATCACATTTCGCCACCAAATCTCTTGCTTGTAGCAAATCGCTCTCTATCTTCTTTAATATTTCCGTATTTGTATAATATGTAGTGCTAATCACAGGATATGAGTCTACATAAGGTATATATTTCTTCCCGTCATCCGTTTCCATAGAAGGAGCGAACAAACGCATGATGTCAAAATGAAACAACGCACGTAAGGCCAATGCTTCACCCCAAATCATATTTCTTTCCATTTCCCGCTCTTGGAAAACAGACAAATCCGCCTCACTTACCTTGAATATCAAGTGATTACAACCGGCGATCCCATTATAAGCAGTAGACCAAAAACCGGAAATAACAGACTTCACATCTGCATCGTCATATTTATATCCGGCAGCCTTATAGTAGGTAGAAGTCCTCTCCATAAAATCTGTCAGATATTGCTGACCAAGTACCTCTATAAATCCCCAACTCAAGTTCCGTCCATAAAAAGAACTTTCGCTAAGTTTCAAATAGAGCCCATTCAACGCATTACGATATCCATCGCCTTTGCTAAACATGTCTTCCTCATTCACTTCATTACTTGGAGAAACATCCAACCAGCTACAACTGCTCATCGTCAGTAACATAACAAACAACGAACACACTATATTTCTTTTTCTACTCATCATTGTTCTACTTAAAATAAATCAACTTACAAACTCATTTTTAATGATAATGCAAATGAACGTGAATAAGGATAATCTAACCCACGTTCCGCACGAACAGTTGATGCCCGAAACAAATCATTACCTGAAAGTTCCAATCGCAACATGCCCAAATGATACTTCTTCAACCAAGAAGTATTAAAATCATACCCTAGCGTCAATGAGTTGAACGACAAAACATTATAGTCCTGAATAAAACGACTGGTAGGCCGTGTCGTTGCAATCAGTTCTGTCTGCAATTTACCATAAGGTGTCCGGTCACCCAGATTCTGCCAACGACCGTCCAATACGCGGCGGTCTACATTCTGAGAAGAAATACGGGCATTCTCCACTTTACTTACCAATGTTGAATTGTAACGCTGCCCGCCAAATTCATACATAAAGGTGGAAAATAATGTAAAATTCTTCCATCGCAGATTCACCCCGAATGTACCTTGTGCCTTAGGTTCTTCGTTACCGATAACCACTTGGTCCGCTGCACTCCAATCGTATGTTATGGATCCGTCTCTCTTAACAAAGATTTCCTGACCATCTGCCGGATTAATACCTAAAGAACGAACTCCGAATATAGAAGTCAATGAGCCACCCTCCACATACTGCAGATGTGTATTGGCATAATCTACGTTGGTTCTGTTCCAGGCATCATCATAGTTGTCATATTTAGCTAACACTTTGTTATTATAGTCTTTCAAACTATCAGAGATTTTCAGTATCTCGTTTTTATTGTGGGCGATGTTCGCAAATACAGCAACAAACCAGTTTTTTGTATTCAGAATTGTACTCCTCAACTGAATTTCGACACCTTTATTCATCACCTCACCAATATTATCCTTATAGGAAGTGAAGCCTGTCGAACTTGGCAAAGTAACATTGTTCACCAAATCTACCGTTTTCTTACGATAATAAGAAAAATCCATTTGAAACAAACCATTGAATAAATCCAGATCAACACCTATATCCCAGTTACCTGTTTTTTCCCATCCCAGATTGGAATTACCTAATGCAATCAGAGAAGCGCCAACACCTGTTTTATACCAATTATCATTCACAATCCGGTACATGGTCTGAGCATCATAAGGAGAAAAGTTAACCTTACCCGTCACACCATAAGTAGTACGTATCTTGAAACGATTAAGCCATTCCCAATCCTTCAGACTCTTATAGTTGTGAACATTAAGCCCAACACCACCAGAGAAGAAAGGAGCAAAACGTTTATCAGAGCCAAATTCCGAATTACCATCAAAACGAACAGATACGTCTGCCAGATAAACATCATCGTACGAATAGTTGAAAGTCCCCAACGCACCTAACAAACGGCTCTTTGCATCGGAAGCAGAAGGGTTACCATAAATAGAATGCGCATATCCTGGAGAAGAAAGGGAACCAGAAGGAAAACCACGATAAGAAATCGCAAGCCCGTCTCCAGTACTTGAAGTAGCATTTACACCTGCCAGGAAGTTCAAACTATTCTTTTTAATAGTACGATTATAAGACAATGTCATTGTAGCATCCCATCCTACACTTTTATTTGTCGTAACATCCAACTGTCCGGATATCACATTGGTAAGCCCTAGAATCTCAGCATTCTTTTTTGAACGCGGATCCAAAAAGTCGTTTGCTTCCGAATTGGACTTTGTGATGCTAAATTGCCCTTTTAACAGCCAATAGTGATTAATATTCCACAACAACTCAACATTATTGATTAACTCCCATGATTTATCGCGGCTATAATTACCAAGTGTAGCCTCATACAAAGGATTTTCCGAACCGCTTGTGCCGTTCCAGCCATAAGTTGTCTTCAGATAATTTCCAAATTCATCCTGATATTCATCATAAGGCAGTTTGGACGTATAATCAGAAAAGCTGCCATAAGGAGAATCTGCCGAATTCGTGTAAGTATATGAGAAATAATTACGTAGCTGGAAAGAGCCCAAACGATAAGATAATGACAGACCGGCAGACATACGGTCGCGATAGGATTCCTTCATCACACCGGCATCCTTATTATAAGAAAGGTCAACTCCCCATCGTAAATCATCTGTTCCACCATCTAAATAAAGACTGTGCTTGTGGTTAAACACAGTACGCAAGGGCTTTGACAACCAATAAGTATCTACACCACGAACTACATTATTCAATTTCTTATTATAAACTCCATCCAATGACGCTTGATCGGAAACAAATGTATTACTTTCCGGGTCGGCCTTAAACAGTCCTGCCGCAACTTCTGTCTGCAATTTCTCCCGGGCGTTCATTAAATTATAATCCGTTAGATCCGGATATTCCAATGTACCGGTAAAATTATAATTTACATTAATTTTTCCCGGCTTCGGAGTCACAGTTGTAATAATAACCACCCCATTAGCAGCACGTGAACCATACATAGCTGTAGCGGCCGCATCTTTCAAAATTGTTATACTTTCAATACGGCTCGGGTCCATATCATACAGTTTTTGTACACTGATTTCAAAACCGTCCATAATAAACGTAGGAAGATTCGGATTATTCTTTAATGCCGATTTTGAGAGACTCTCCGCGTCCAGTTCTGTTGTCCCGATACCGGAACGTCCACGGATGTAAAGCTCGGGGACATTGTTAGGGTTCGAGCCGGCTAAATTGTTCTCCGCAATACGGAATGAAGGGTCGAACACCTGCAAAGCACCCAGTACGTTTGTCTTTGAAACGGACATCAATTGATCGGCAGATACCGTTACAGAC
The DNA here is from genome assembly GCF_015559655.1 of Bacteroides sp. 1001136B_160425_E2. NCBI lineage: Bacteria > Pseudomonadati > Bacteroidota > Bacteroidia > Bacteroidales > Bacteroidaceae > Bacteroides > Bacteroides sp. 1001136B_160425_E2. The sequence goes on from NZ_JADMQH010000018.1 coordinate 48,665, forward strand.
GTACCTGTAAAACTGTTCTTACTGATTTTCGCATAGCCGGTCACCACCACTTCATCCAATTGCTTTGAGTCCGGTTTCAACCGAAATGTATGCGTCTTGTCCAAATTCAACTTTGCGGTATTAATCTCTATCGGTTGCATCCCGACGAAAGAAATACGCACAATAACCTCCTTGTTAGGCAGCCCCAAAGAAAAAGCCCCTTCCGCATCTGTCATCGTGCCGATATTCTTCTCTTTCCCTATAATCAGAACAGTAACACCGGGCAAGGGTTCCCCTCCTTCGTCTACAACAACTCCAGTGAAAGTTTTTTTCTTCTCTTTTGGCTGTTGATATACAATAGTCACAATATTGCCTTCAATCTCGTAAGTATAGCCTGTATTAGCCAATACTTTATCCAAAACTTCAGTGATAGGTTGCCCCTTACTTTGGATCGTGATACGAGACATACTCTTTACTTGCTCAGTGTTATAAATAAAGTTCAAGCCTGTCTGAGCTTTCACTGCATCAAAAAACTCTTTAACTGATGCAGACTTTAAATTAAGGGATACTTTCATTGAATTAGACTGCGCTGTTGCCGATATCGGTGCGAACAACAGAAAAATAATACAGAGAGACATCACAATACGCTCTCTGGCCCTTTTTATTTGCATGGACTCCTCCTTTTTTAGTAAATGTGGTTAATAATTGTTTATTCTCTTCTAATAATAATAGCTTCGCCTTCAACATCCATTTTCAGATGAGTAACTCTTTGAATTGCTTTTAATATAGGAATTATGGAACCATAACGATCAAGATCACCTGTAAAACGTGTTGTCTTTATATCTTCATCTTCAAACATAACTTTCTTATCATACCAACGAGATATCACCTCCATAAGGGTTTCCAAAGAACAATTATCAAATACAAAACGTCCACTATTCCAAGCAATATAAGGCTCTATATCTACCTTACTGATTTGAACCTCCTGTGTTACTCCATTTAGTACAGCCAGTTCTCCCGGATGTATCTTATGTTCATCTCCTTGATTAGGAAGAACACTGATAGACCCTTCCACCAGTACCACTTTCGTGACTCCGGCTACATGTGTATTGACATTAAAAGAGGTACCATATTGCTTGACAATCCCATTTGCCGTTATAACCCGAAACGGACGTTTATCATCTTTAGCTATTTGAAAATAAGCCTCTCCGTCCAGATAAACAGTACGGCTAACTGCGCTAAAATGCGACGGATACTTTAAAGTCGTATTATAATTCAAATGAACTTTTGTTCCATCCTCAAAGGTGAGCCAAAATTCACTATCATCGTAAGTGACTAATTTATTATTGTCAGTAACAGAGACTTCTTCATTTTCTGATTGCGTTTCTTTCACAACTTTAGGAGACGGCACCGACAAGATAGCCGAGTCCTGCAATGATTGATTGGTAACTGATTTCAATTCAATTTTCTGCCCACCGGGCAATACAAGAGTAGCTTTCTGCTTTCCCATCTTTTCCGACCGCAACATTGCCAATTGATCGTCCTGTACTCTTACGGGTCCGGTATCGGCATTTCGCCACATTCCCATCCAAATAGCAGCACCAATAATTATAGGTATCATAAGGATAGCCGCATATTTCCAAAGCATCCTGCGATAGATTCCACGAACTTGAAAATGTTTTTCCTGAAAGATTTCCCAAGCCTGTTCCTCGTCTACTGTTGCAAACTGACGATATCTTTCAGACAACTCAGTATCTTGCATTAGACATTCATAATTCTTTTTATTGTCTAGAGAACTTTCAATCCAAGCCTGCAATCGTTTCTTTTCTTCTTCTGAAAGCTGTCCTAGTAGCTGATCATGAATTACAGAATTTATATTTCTTTTGCGTTCCATTATATATTTTGCATTATTATATAAAAGACGACTAAACAAATAAAATGAGGGACAAGTTAAAGCTATTTTTTTTCAGAAAACATCTTTTTTTATGGAAGAATAGACAAAAGCAGTGCAAAATGATATGAGCCTAATTTTTTCCTGAGAAAAGACATTGCCCGTTTCTTTTGTGTCTTAACGGTCTCGAGAGAAACATAAAGTGCGGCTGCTATTTCCTCATTCTTCTTACCTTCCATATACAACAAAAAGACTTGCTTGCAACGTTCCGGCAAAGAGTCAATGGTCATAAAAAGTTGACGAAAAATCTCCTCTGTGAAGAAATCATCTTCTTCCTCATCTCCGACTCTGTATGCCTGATGTGATTCGATAATCTTTTGCAAATAATCAAATTCAACATCCTTATGCTTGAGATAATCAATTGAAGCATTCCGAACGGAATTATATAAATAGGCCTTAAATGACACCAATGACTTAAATGACATTTGCTTTTCCCAAATGGTAGAAAACAGTTCTTGCACAATATCCTCCGCAACTCCAGATTCCCCTGTTATCTGTATTGCATAACAAACCAATGCCTTATAATAAGTCTTATAAAGCATACGGAAAGCTGTAGCATCCAGTTTATTTATCTGTTCTATGGAAATCTCTTTGCTATCCATTTTGGGTATTTTGTGCCAAAAATACAATTAAATAGCGATATTCCATACTAAATACACTATAAAATCGTTCAGAGCATATCGCAAGAATTCGATAAAGATTTACATAATAAGTTACAACTCTGATACTAAAAAAATAAAAAGCACCCTATCGTAATCACTACGACGAGGCGCTTTCATTAGCAACAACATGCTAATATTAAACACTAAATTATATTTAAGAGAGAGATTTATTACTTCTTATCAGGGGCTACTTCTGGAGTAACCAATTTCTTGATTGATTTCATGTTCAGATACAGAAAGGCTAGCCGCGGCTGTGCTTCCTGAACAACCAATTCCAATGAATCTGAGGTTACATAACCAATACGTTCACGTGTTTTATACACTTCTACTTTTCCGTTGTCTTCTTTGCTAAATCCTTCTATAATCAAATAGCCATTGTCTATCTTCCATGTTCTAAGGTCTAAAGACGGTACATTGATAGCAGAACATTTACCGCCTTTTTTAAACTCAAACCCTTTGAGTTCCCCTGTAGATTCATAGGTATAAGGATTGCACCATTTACCAATAATTTGTTTCTCCACTTTCTGTCCATAGCTGCTGAATGCAAAGCAAGACAGAGCCATAACTGTCATTAATAGTTTCTTCATTTTATTTATTTTTCTAGTAAATCATATTTCTGATCAATTCCGCGTTCTCTTAGATGAATACCCTCTTTCATCCAACGCGGCTCTTTTGTTCCTTTCAGGTAATAATCAAAGAACTGCTTCATCCGGATAGTCCAGTCTTTCTGTGCAGCCTGATTACCAAGAAAATGCCCTTCACCTTTGTAATTAAGATGCCATGCCGGACGTTGTAAACGACGCATAGCTAAATAAAGTGCACGACCTTGTTCATAGGCAACAGCCTCATCCTTATCATTATGCCAAATTAATAATGGAGTATGTATCTTATCAGCTTCCACGATAGCAGAGCTTGCCAAATACTTATCTTTGGCTTCCCACAGACTCTTTCCCATACGGCTTTGCCATTCTTCATACATGAAATAACGCGGTAAACCACTTCCACCACGAATACCCAAATAACCGGTTACCATATCAGTAATAGGAGCCCCGATATTAGCACAAGCGAATATATCCGTCTTCGTCACCAGATAACTAGTTTGGAAACCTGACCAACTATGTCCCTGAAGACCTATCTTTCCCGGGTGCGCTATCCCCTGCTCTATCAAGTATTTCGTACCGCTCACTACTGCATCATAACTACTCTGTCCCGGTGTTCCTATGGTGAAATGCACATCCGGCATAAATACAATGTACCCATTACTTACAAAGTACATCACATCCGCCATTGCGCTACTCAACATAGGAGCGTGATAAGTGTTCAGTCCTCCGGAATGTGTTTCATAGAACTGTACCAATACGGGATATTCTTTCTTAGCGTCATAATCTTCCGGCAGGTAAAGTATTCCCTTGTTAGGCTTATTCTCATAATTAGTCCATTCCACTAACTTTGCAGTACCCCATTTGTATTCACTTTGTTGAGGATTAGCATTCGTTATACGAACCGGATCAGAGAAATCCGATTTACTCCACCACAGATCACGGAATTCTGATATATTCTGACGATTCCAGATACAATACTTCTGATTGTCAGAAAAACGATGAATTGAATAGATATAAGGACCTTCTGTGAGCTTCTTCAAGCGACCTTTCATGTCAAGTGAATAAATACCTTCATCCATTGTGTTTTCATCCCATACACTAACTATAATCGTCTCGTCCGGATTGAATACTTCTTTATCAATATTGCTAGTCATTTTACGGATAGATCTCTGATTTTTGCGACCATACCCCTTAGTGATACATTCCGGCTGACGTTCTCCGGTCAAATCTATCTTCCACCAGTCATAAGCGTCGTAAATCAACACATTATTACCATCAGCAGTCCAACCAGCAATACCATAAGCTGGTGCAGGATTCGGTTTGTCATAAGTTTCCTCGAATACCGGATAACCAATAGCTGTTGAAATATCAGTAACCTCACCCGTTTTTCCATCAAACTTATTCCATACTTGTGCAACAGGATCATACATCACAGCCCATTTGCCGTTCACCGACCACCTCGGTCTTGTCCGGTAGCTACGTCCTACCAATTGCTTTTCTCCCGTATGTATATTCACAGAATAGATGTCAAACGGCATTTCATTAAGCCAGTCTTTCTGCGCACGATAAGGCGTTTCGTCTGTATAAAGTACATAATGAATCTCTTCCGCACGATCCGGCTCCAACAAATCAGCATGCCCGGGAGCTACTTCCGTCAATTTTTGGGAAGCAACATCATAGATATATTTCGAATATTGAGGATGGGAATAACGGTCGCGCGTCTGCAAAGTAGGTACTTCATATTCATCCCAAGTCCACAACTCCAGTTCAAAACTCTTATCCGGCTTTATTTCCTCTTCTTTCTTAGCTTTATTTACTTTTTCCTGATAAGGTCTGAGTTCCATTGTCAGAAACTTCTGGCTACTTGACAGATTAGCCCGGACAAGTTCCATTCCCGCAGGAATGACAATCCCCTTACGGTCGAATACAAGGTCGCAAGTATTATTCTTCAAAGAGAAATTATACCATAATGAATCCTTCACCGTAAACTCTCCGGTCATCCGTTCTTTGTCAAGACTGAAAGAAGAAGGTTCTTTCTTGACAGAACTTTGATAAATAGTTCGGTAGGGACCTACCAACGGGCCATAACACAAAGCATTTCCTTTGGCTTGTTTACGAATAAAAAGAATCGAACGATTCTGATTATACAGCGTATAATAACCTATACTATCAATCTGAAATGCAGTTCCAGTCTTAAGGTGACGTACCACCAAACAATCGAAAGACGGAATATGGTTGACCGTATCTTCCGGTACATTGGTCACAGACACCGAATAAGGACCCCCTTCCACAGGGCGGAAAGATTCTTTATACGTCCACTCCGTCTTCACTCCGGAAGGTAACGACATCAATATGGTCTTCATATTTCCGGCAGTATCCGCTTGTTCGTAATAAACAGCTCGGTCTGCATCATAATATTGGATCTGTTCGACATCAGGCAATACCATTTCTTTTCGTGTACGCGAATCAAACAAATGCAATATTTTCGACTCCTTGTCATCCGGATTATATTCCATGGGAGCAATGCGATAGGTCACCCATCGACCTGTCGGGGAAATATCTGGTGATTCAACGCGCTTCCACGACATACAAGCTGCTATATCCAACGGTTTCAATAAATGAGACTGTTGTTCCGCAGGCTGATCTTTCGCTTTTTGTTGTGCTCCGGCAGAGGTGTATGATAGCAGCACAACTACCAAACACAAATAGCTAAAGAAAGAGTTCTTCATATAGTTTATTGTCTTATTTACTACGGTTTATGTCTTCCCAACAGTCTGCACGAGCATCGCCCAGTAAATGTTTGGCAAAGAAGCGATACATTTTCCTTTCAAAATACTTATCAGCAGAACCATATCCATGACCAGCCCCTGGTATCACCAACATATCAAAGTCTTTACCAGCTTCAATAAGTGCCTTAGCCATACGATAAGTGTGTGCTGGATTCACATTCTTATCCATATCTCCTGTTACAAGCATCAGATGACCTTTCAGATTCTTGGCAATTTCTGCATTCGACTTCACGCTAAACTTATACTCGTACTCTTTTGTCTCATTACCCAGACTGTCTTTCACTACCTTTTCCACTTCTTTCACACCATTATAACACTCTCCCCAACCACGATTGTAGATATTATTATCATGGTTACCGGAACAAGAAACAGCAGCCGTATAAAAGTCCGGATAAGTGCAAATAGCAGCCGCAGCCATAAATCCACCACCAGAGTGCCCATAAATACCGACTTTCTTACCGTCAATAAACGCATGACGTTGAGCTAACTGTTCAATCGCATATTTATCATCTGCCAGCGGATAATCACGCATATTGCCATAACCATAACGGTGGTATGCTTTGCCACGCATCGGCGTATCACCTCTATGTCCTACTGTAATTACAATGAAACCAAGCTGCGCCATACGAGTACAATAACTATCATCCAACGTAAAACTTGTAGGTACAAATCCAAAATAAGGTCCGGGATAAACGACTGAAATAATCGGATATTTCTTTTCCGGGTCAAAGTTAGACGGTTTCCACATCACCCCATACAAATCGGTAATATTATCAGCAGCTTTCACGACAAAACGTTCCGGTTTTTTCCAACCTGACGCATAGACCAGGTCCAGGTCCGGTTTTGCCAGTTCCATAATCACCTTGCCTCTTCGATCCTTCAACATAATCTTAGGCTCCATATCCACTCTTGAATAGGTATCAACATAGTAATTATGAGATTTCAAGAAATTCACATTATGCTGTCCGTCTTCCGTGCTCAAAGGAGTTACTCCTTCTCTGTCAATGTCAACCTCATAAAGCATGTAATAGAAAGGATTTACTTTTTTATCTTTTCCATATCCATACAGATAAACTTTGCGTTTCAACGTATCAATAGAATTAATATATCCTGTTACCCATTCACCGGAAGTCATCACATTCTTGAGATTTCCTTCTCCATCATAGTGATAATAATGCCCCCAACCAGTACGTTCTGAACGGAACAGAATATCTTTTCCATCATTTAAGATCGCAACATTACGAGCATGCGGGTCACGATATGGCTTATCTTCTTCGTGAATAATTTCTTTCACTTCCAAAGTTGACAGATTAACAGAGCATACATCTACTTCATCCCAAGTACGCTTAGTACGTTCAAAAAACAAGTATTTGCTATCCGAAGTAACATGAAGAGGCTTTATATATTGATCTTTCCATTTATCTATCTTCGCCTTCTTTACCGTTTTTTCTACAATATCGATAATCGCCAATTCATTTTGAGTAACATACTTGTCACCTGGAAACTCATATTTATACTTTATCAATGAAGGAGAATCTTCCAATGAATTAATTACCCAAAAATCCCGCAACAAACGGTTATCATCACGTACCACATAAATATGACGATTATCCGGACACCAAAGTGCTGTTGTCGGCACTTCTCCGTTCTCCCCGGCCTCTTCTTCACGAGCATAAGAAAAGTTTTCCACTCCATCCGTAGTCAACTGTACCTCGGTTGTATCCACTCCCAATGCTTTATTTCCTTTTACATACAGGTTGTGATTCTTAGCATACAGAATATACTTTTTATCAGGTGAAAAAGTCATCCAGCTATATACGGGTTCTTCCGGCTCCTTCTTTTCTTCCTTCTTCTCTACTAATGTCAACTTGCCCGTCAGACGATTATAGCTGTATCGTTTACTCTTATAATCAAATTCAAACGAGCCTTGGTCTTTAGCAAAAGTCACAGATGAGATATCCAGTTTATTTCTATCTACTACACCTTTGGTAAATTCACTTAACTGCATAGCCATTTTCCCTTTGTCAAATAAAGGTTCACGTTTTCCTGCAGCAGGCATCACATAATAATATTCCTTGCCTGATGTTGTTTGAAACTCAAACCAGAAATTATCTGTATTGTTTATTTCTCGAGGGTAAACCAATAAACTAATATTAGACAATTTGCCTCCTAAAGTGAAATCCTGGAATTTATCAGTCAATTCATAGTTGGCTTGTCGCTGTGCAATTTCTTGAGCTTGTAGTTGTATCAGGAAAGGACATACTCCAAAAACAACAAAAACTATTTTCTTTAAAGTCATACTTTTTATATTGATAAAAATAGAAAGGGGGTGAATATCTATGTGAACAGATATTTACCCTATTTTCTGCTTTAGTTTATTTACAATAATGTGATTTTAAGACAATCTCCAAACTTGTATATTGCATCAACAATAGTACCAAATTTATTATCTCCCCGCGAATTTGAAACTTCATTAGGATATAGTTTCTTTAAAGTAACCTCATTAACTGTACCACCTGTTTTATGCTCTATAACTTCGTAAATGCGGAACTCACCATTATCAAATGCAACCCCCAAATGCCCGTTCACATATTTCTCCGGTGAGTAGTAATTCATATCCAAATAAGACAATGAAACAATATCACCAGGCAATGTATCTCCATTTTCCAGCTTTATTTTCATACCACTGTCCCCTTCATCAGTAGTTGAACAATACCATAATTCAGCACCATTCGCGATCACTGCATATCGCTTATTTTGAAAAACCACCATATCCTTATAATCAGTAAACATTTCTCCTTTGATGCTCTTCTCCAAATAATCTCCAACTCTTACAGGGGGATCCTCATAATAAGTATTCAATGAAAAATTACGCATATAATAATTACCGTCTTTTTTCATCAAGGCTATCCATCTCGGCGTACAACTATCATACCCGTTATCGTTTCCTGTAGCTGCCGGCACCATAGTGATAATCTCATATTCCATCTTCTGGAAACGTGAATCAATTACTCCTTCATTATCTAATATTTCGTATACATTACCACTATATATCAAAGAACTCATAGATATCGCCGGGAAGTTGTTTGTCATACCACCATCCCAAATGTACTGTAATGAATTATCAAGAGTCAATACAGGAACCGTACACATTAGGTCATTAAATTTCTGAATACCATACATTGCCTTAAAACGAGTGCCGCCCCATATTGGATCTGACAAATAAAATCCTGCATGAAAATCATTTGCAACAGCTCTTTGGTTATAGTATATATAACCATTCTTATTAAACAAGAATTTAGAAGAATAAGTCATAACAGCATTCACTGGAGAAAAATCATCAGGAATGCTCTCATTAAATTCCTCTTCTGTATATACAGACCTCATCAACGAATTGCCGTTTAACTCCACCCATTTACTACCTTGCATTACAACAAGCTCATCATACAGTACTTCTTCACCACTGTTTACCTCCTGAAATGCCAAATCCCAATATCCTGTACTTTCAAGTAAGCAATAAGGTTCTGTTCCTAAGTTAGGAACAATGTCCTTTTCTACTTCTTCATACACAACAGAATCTTTATAAGCTTCCTCTCCATACAAATTATAATACAGCTTCTTCACTGTCTTCACTTTAATAAAAGAAAGTGCAGAACGCCCGTCTATATCAGATAATATCGCCCATCCCTGCAGATAAGCTGATGTTACTGTTATCTTTGTAGATTTCGAGAATTTAACACCTGTTTTATTATCGACAACCGAGTACGTAAGCTCATAAATTCCATATTTATCCGAGGAGAAAGTGTATGAAGGAGTAGTTACATCTAACTTCTTACCGTCCAAATACCATTCATAACTGACATCCGGATTTTCTTTATCTATGGTAAACTTAAACGTTGGAGAAAAAGTTAGTTCTTCCCCTACGGTAACTTCATATCCATACTCATCCATATTAGATATTGCACCGTCCAATTCATTCACCTGTTTATAATCAAAATTATTCTTGTCATCCAAGCAACTGTAAAATCCTGCTACTATAGACAGTAACAAACTGAATATTATTAGTTTTTTCATATTTCGTCTATTTCTATTATTTTATCCAGCAACAACTACAGTTATTTCATTTTCATTCTCATCCAAAGCCGGAGTACCTGCTGCCTTAAGTTCTTTCAATGTATTCTTTAATCGTAAAGCATATTTTCGCATTACCTGCATATCTTTTCCATTAAAGACAACATCATCTTTTATTAACTCTTCCAAGAACATCTTATATTTCTTTTCCGAATATGTTCCCAAATAATACTTCTCAATTGTGTTTTCAAAACGAGTTTCATTTCCTCTGTCATTCACCGACCACCAATCCGGTTTAAACAAACGATCCGTTACAGATATGATAGCTTTTGAATATCTATAAGTTCCAGGTCTAATATCTCCACTTTCATTTATTTTTATAGCCAATAATTTAGTAGATGTTTTCAAATCTGGAAAATTTTTCAAAGTTACTGTAATTGTACCCTTCAATTTTCCTGCCTCAATCATACATTCAGAAGGCAAGACATAATATCCCTTGGGAATTGTAGTGCCTTTTTCATCCACAGCAACAGTAAATTTAGTATCTACTTCCCTTAACTTCCCATAAATCTGTACATCCAAATCAACTTTCGCATCCTCACCTTCCTCGTAAAATGTAAAGGAAGTGGTCGTTGTATCTGTCATCATGTCCTTTTCAAAGATGATATAGGACACATCATTGGCATTAACCAAAAGTCCTTTTTCTTCACAAGAGAAGAATGTAATAATCAAACATCCTATTATAATCAAAAATATATTTCTACTGTTCATAATGCTATACTTTATTTTATATTACTTTCTGAATCCGGCAATGGAAGAACAAAGTTTTCCTCTGTCGGAAGAATAGGGGTTTTCTTAGACGATGAGCCAGTGCCCGAATATCTTAAAACTTGGCGATTCAAACGTTTAAACATAAAAAAGACTTGCCCTTCCCCCAATAATTCACGTTGTACATCATTCAGAATCAGACTTATGAGTCCATTCTTATCCAGACTTGACAAATCAACAGTCAAACCACGACCTTCTTTTACTGTCTTAACATAGCCTCGTGCCTCAGCTAGATTCTTATCACAAATAGCTTCGGCCGCAATATAATATATTTCAGACATACGTATCATCGGTATCATAGGATTCCCCCATCTTCCACCGGAACTTTTTTCTTCCTGCTTATGATATTTTAATGTACGGTATCCACGATACTTTTTTTCAAACTGATATAACAGACGATAATCATCATTCTGCTCGTTTCCAAAAATATCTTTGACTTTTTCCGTAGGCCAACACAAATAACTCTGATTATACTCGGCCTGTGCCTCTGAACTATAATTTATTTCTAGTTCCCAATCAGTTAACTCCGTTGTATACAACGTGAAAATGATGTCATCATAAAATTTAATGTTGCTATTTTTCGGGATATAATATTCATCAGTAAAATCAAAAAAGCCCTCATCCTTTTGTACTTTAATTATTTTCATAGCTTCATTATATGCCATATCCAAATTACCGGCATACAAATAAACACGAGCCAATAATGCAGTAATTGCATAATAATTCAAGCGGTAACCACGTTCTGCCAAAAATCGGTCTTCACCATCGTTAATATACTCTAAACGTTCATAAACTCTAAATGATTTTGCCTCATCAATGGACTTCAAAAGCTCTTGCGCTCTTTGCAAATCTTTAATTACATGGTCAAGACAATACGCAACAGTTTGCTTATTATTCACGTACGCGGGATATTCTTCAACATAAGGAATAAATGTACGTTCACCAGGATTAGTAGACGGAGCAGGAGCATACAAACGTAATAAATCAAACTGTATATATGCACGTAAACCAATAGCCTCTCCCAAAATCATATTACGCTCCTCTTCTCCTTTATAGAAAAGAGTCGTATCTGCCCCCTCCACTTGTTGGGCCAAATTATTACAATTGGCAACAACATTCCATGCAGCTTCCCACATAGCATCGGTGGTAGGTACCAATTCTATATCTTTAAAAAGACGCTTCGATACTTTCTTCATGGCTTTACCTCCTCCTACATCTGACACTATGTCATAATCATATACTTCGCCCAGTGCATCGACAATCCCCCAACTAAGATTCTGTCCATATAGATCCTGTGTAGACAATTTACGATAAATACCATTTAAAGCTGTACGATATCCGTTTCCGGTTTCAAACAAGAATTCTTCTTTGATTTCATCCGACGGACGAACATCTAACCAATCGCTACAGGAAGAAAACACCATAGCTACTATCCCTAATGAAAATAATGTATAATATATCTTTCTCATCTTCTTCTTTCCTTAAAATTGTGCTTTTAAAGAGAAACTCACTTTCCATGAACGCGGATAGCTTAAACCTCGTTCCTGACGTATCGAGTTCCAGTTAATCAAATCACTCGTATTTGCCTCCAAACGAAGCATATTCATCCGCAAGTGCTTTTTAATCCACTCCCGATCAAAATCATAACTAACCGTTAATGAGTTTAAATGCAACAAAGCTTTGTCTTGTACAAAACGAGAAGTTGGTAAAGTAGTCAGATTGCTGTCTTTAATATTCTTGAATTGTGCTATATCTCCAGGCTTTTGCCAACGATCTGTCAACACACGCAGGTCGACATTTCCTGTCTTAATATTTGCATTTTCCACATTATCCACCAAAGTCTGATTATACTCTTGTCCGCCCCATTCATACAAGAAGGATGCAAATAAACTCCAATTTTTATAAGTAACATTTAGACCGAATGAACCATTAAATTTAGGCTCTGTATTTCCGACCACAACTTCTTGGCTTGCATCCCATCTGTCCGTCACGCTGCCGTCACGATTAAGGAATATTTCCTTACCTGTAGTAGGATCAATGCCCAAAGAACGCACTGCCCAAATAGAGGTTAACGACTCGCCCTCAGCATATTGTGGAATAGGAACTGAATAATTGGCATCCGACAATGAACTATTAATACTCAACTGGTTATTTATCTCTTTTTGATAAAATGCAGTTACACGCTCATTGTATTTTTTTTGAGAGTCTGAAATCTTGAGTATTTCATTCGTATTATGGGCCATATTTCCCCATAAAGACACTGTCCAGTTACGATCACGAAAAACATCTGCTCGTAATTGCAATTCAAATCCTTTATTTAGAATCTCACCCATATTATTTTTATAGGAAGAGAAACCTGAAGTGCTAGACAAGCCAAAGTCATTGATCAAATCAATCGTCTTTTCATAATAATATTCAGCCTCAACTGTTAAGCGTTGGTTAAAGAATAATGTCTCTATACCTACATTGTATTTATCTGTTTTTTCCCAAGTCAGATCTTTATTACCCAATGCTTTAAGAACAGCGCCATATCCCGTTATATACCATTCGTCGAATAACGACTGATACATTGTCGTTGCAGCATAGGCTGGAAAATTCACTTTACCTGTACGCCCATAAGATGCTCTGACTTTCAATTTATTAATATCTTTATTTCCTTTTAAAAATGCATAATTATGAATGTTGACTCCCAGACCACCTGAAAAGAACGGAGCCCACTTCTGATTTGCTCCAAACTCAGAAGAGCCATCAAAACGAACTGAAGCATCCGCCAAATAAATATCATTCCATGTATAATTCGCAGTAGCCAATGTACTAATACGGCGAGTCGTATTTTCTGTACGGGTAGGTTTTTTATAAATCTCAGCAGCGTAATTCAATGAATTGAATTCACCAGAAGGGAATCCCCGATAGTGAGCTATTGTATTATCCATATTGTCTGAAGCAGCTTCCCATCCCACAGAAACATTTATATTATGTTTGCTATGAAACGAGCGAGTATAATACAAAAAGGCATTTGTATTCCAAGCTAAACTTCCACCCTTTTCCGTATATAAATCACCTGCCAAATATGCATCATCACTCTCACCATAGACACTTACCTTTGATGAAAGCGGATCATAAAACTTCTCACTGCTAGCATACTTTTTAGTAACACTAAATTGTCCTTTCACCGTCAAATAGTCATTCAAATACCAGTTCAAGCTAAGATTATTCACTAATTCATCGTAAGCATTCCATTCATAATTCCGCAATGTGGCTTCATACAATGGGTTATTCGAAGTGCGTGAGCTTGGTGATACTGAATAACTCATTTTTTGCTTTAATGTTCCATCATCTTCATAAGGAGCCTCATAAGGTTGCATGCGTGTATAATCGCTAAATGAACCATAAGGTGACTCTTTAGACTTTGTATGTCCGAAAGAAACTGTATTCTTTACTTGTAATTGTTTTACCCGATAATCTAACGAAAATCCAATAGAATACCGATCGCGAATTGAGCCTTTCATCACACCATTCACGCCATTATAAGAAGCATCTACCCCATACCGGAGATTAGGAGTACCTCCCTCTATATATACACTATGCTTATGATCAAAGGCATTCTGTAAAGGCAATGACATCCAATCCGTGTCAATCCCCTTTTGAATCAATGCGTATTTTTTATAATAAGCATTCATTCCCTGAGAAGTGTTCATATTGTTTTCTCTATCAAACAAACCTGCCAATCGCTCAATTTCTAATTTTTGAGAGGCATTAGCCAGATTATAATCACGTAAATCAGGCAATTCTAATGTACCTGTGAAATTATAAGATACTCGTATTTCTCCTGGTTTTGGAGCTACAGTAGTAATTACTACGACACCATTGGCAGCACGAGAACCATAAATAGCCGTAGCAGCAGCATCTTTTAGTATAGTCATACTCTCAATACGAGTCGGATCCAAATCATACACTTTTTCTATACTAACCTCAAAGCCATCCATAATAAAGGTGGGAAGATTCGGATTATTTTCCAAGTTAGATTTAGACAGTTGGTCTCTATCTAGTTCTTTCACTCCTATTCCTGAACGTCCGCGGATATACATTTCCGGCAAAGCATTTGGGTCGGAACCAAATTGATTGTTTGTCATCAAACGGAAAGAGGGATCGAATGATTGCAAAGCACCCAGAATATTTGTCTGAGAAACCTTACGCAGATCATCTCCTGATATCTGTGTAGAACTACCGGTAAAACTGGTCTTACGAACATTGTTATATCCGGTCACAACCACATCTTCCAGTGTTTTCACATCATCAACCAAAGTAATTTCAAGACTTTTCCGACGGGTAGCATCCACCTGAAGAGTCTGCTTTTTCATACCAATAAAAGAGATTTCCAAAGTCACCTTATCATCCTTAACATCCAAAGTAAACTCACCTTCGATCTTTGTAGAAGTACCTGTACGAGTACCTTTCACAATGATGCTGGCACCTGGTATCGGTTCCTTATTCGAATCAATAACCGTACCACGGATACGATTGTCACGCTTCTCGGTCTGCAATTTACGAACAACAACAATACCGTCTTTCACCACATAATCAAATCCCTGGGGATTTAAAATCAACTTCAGAGCGACTTCCCATTTCTCATTTTTCGCATTAATTGATACGGGAGGAACTCCTTTAAACATTTGTGAATTATACAACATATTCACTCCTGTTTGTTTCTTCACTGCATCCAAAACTGTCTCGATAGAGACATTATGCAGATTCAAAGTTACCGTCTTATCCTGTGACGGTAGAGCCCATGTGCTAAATGTGCAACACACTGCCACTAAAAAACATAGTAGCCATCGTTTTTCTCTCATAAATTAATGATTAAACTTTACCTAATATTCTATTTATTCTTACTCTTTCATTCCATCGTATATCAATACTCTCCGGCCACTGATTTTATAGGTCAGATCGCCTGTCAGTTCCAAAGCATCCAAGAAAGAATTGACCGCTCCATAACGTTTCAAACTACCACTGTAAGTTATATCGCGCAGTTCCGGCGTTTCATAATAAACCTGTATATCATACCAGCGTTCAAATGTCTCCATAATCTCCCCTAAAGAACGATTTTTAAAGTTGTACACACCGTTTACCCAACCGATATATTCATCCAGATCAACGGTACGTTTCTCTGTTCTATTGGCAGAGACTACTGCTTGTTCACCCGGCTGAAGAGTTACCGTTCCGACATTCGGTGCAGAGAATTGTACTTTTCCATGTACCAATGTAGTGTAACAAACGGAAGCATCGGTATAAGCATTCACATTGAATGCCGTACCAAGCACCATCACTTCTCCAAGATGAGTTTGTACCACAAACGGATGAGATTCATCCTGCACAACATCAAAATAGGCCTCACCTTCCAAAGCTACAATCCTGCGTTTGCCAATAAAGCGTACCGGATAAGTCAGCTTGGAACCAGCATTCAAATGAACTGTTGTTCCATCGGCGAGGACCACAGTATTTTCCCCTCCACGTGGTATGACTAGTTCATTTGATTCTACCGGCTTTTCTTCGACGCTTTTCTGTGTGTGTTGTGTTGTGGCGGTCGGTTTATATGACAGCACTCCTTCCTTATATTTTACCTGGACACCGTCTACTATTACGTTAATTTCTTTCTTATGCACATCAATAATGCTACCATCGGGTAAAGTCAATTGTGCCTGTTGAACTCCCGGCTGAATCAATGGTCTGCTTTCCTCTTCAGTCGAAACATAATTCGACATATAGAAAGATAAACCGATTACTAAAAAAACAACAGCTGCTGCAATAGACCACCAAATCCGGAAAATACGGGGCTTCTTTATTACCTCCGGTTGTTCCGTTTGTCCGATTTTCTGAAGGAAAGATTCATAGGCTTTCTTTGATGAATAATTTTTATATTCTTCAAATGCAACTCCTAATGTCTCGCCATTCTGCAATTGTTCATACACTTTTTGCAAGTCCGGGCATTCCGCCAATCGCTTTTCAAGCTCTTGCTGTTCCGATTCATTAGCTTCTCCTAAAAGAGCTTTCTTCATTAAAACGGCATCTTGATATACATTTTCGAACTTCTTCATCTTATTTTCCCTTTTTAAATTAAACAACTGTTTAATTTGCTTTATTATAGATATACATAACTCACAGAAAAGGGTGACAAAAAGATGATATTTTTTTGAGATAAGAATATAAAGGAGAGGATTTTAGGGGCGAAAATATAACATTATGTCACGTTATTAAAGGAATCCGTTTGTTTTTAACAAAGGAAATAAATCTTAAGTAATCAATAAAAAGACAAAGATGTATCAAATTGACTTTTTTATCTTTTTAGAGAAATAAACAAAGAATAATAGAATGAACAGAGTCGCCCAGCTTCTCACGAAGGAATTTATAGCTGCGTGTCTTTTGAGTTTTAACAGTATTGATACTTATTTCTAAACGTTCCGCTATCTCCTCCCATGTATATCCCTCGATTCTCATTAAAATAATCCGGCGCTGTTCGGCAGGAAGTTCTTCAATATAACAATACAGTTGGCGGATAATTTCTTCTTTTACCGTCAATGCATAAATCATATCCTCGTCCTCCACGCTTTCTTCTTCAGCTAAAGAACTCAATATGGTATCATGGATTTGATTATTGCGTATATATAATAAGGTGTTATTATAGCAGGCGCGATAAAGATAATTGGTAAGCTCTTTAATACCAGAAAAAGTACGTTTCCCCTCCCATATAGAAATAAAGACTTCCTGTACCAAATCTTCGACCGCATCAGGAACCGGCAATATCTTGGAAACATAAACACATAAAGCAGCATAAAAACGATCGTAGAAATCGCCCCACATCTTTTCATCCTTCCGGTTTACTCCCGCTACTATGGTGTCAATTTTATCGTTCATACTGTCACATTACCTGCGAAAAAAGAGAACAGAATTCACAAAAACCGCCGTAACTACTTACTTTTGCGATAATTATGGATGCAAATATATTGTTTTTTTCAGAAACGCAGACCTTGCCGGCTTACAAAATAGAAAATAAAATGCAACAAGGTATAAAGACTAGCTTTAAAGAAGAATATAAAACAAGAAATACTTCGATTAGTAACAACATTATTGGAACTAAAGTCATTACCAATCAAAATATGTCCGAGGCTTGATTATTTATTACTTTCTGATTATAATGACATATGCTGTTATTCACAGTCGTCACAAAGATACAACTACCTTATTCACAGATATCTAATGTGAACAAACAGGATCATTCTCACTCTTCACAGCCTTTCACCTTCTTCACCAAATACACATTACCCAATCTCGTATGCTGTCGGCTGATACCTGCTGCGGTCAGAATTTGCGCCAGTTGGATAGGTGTACAGTTGCGAAGCACGGCGGGAAATCTCTTTTTTAATTCCTGATGAATAATAACAGCGGAGAGTGACAAGCAATCCGGTTCGTTCAACGTGGCAGGTGCGTATGTGTTGCGTACAATGTCTTCTATAGGGTTGACATGATAGTATGCCATGTTATGATATTGCAAAGCATGTTCTTCCTCCTTATTAAGCCAGTGGCGGGCACCTGCAAGCAATTCTTCTTTCAATTGGGCGTAGATTTGTGAATGTTCAATTCCGGTACAGTCAATATCATGTTCCGCTACAATGCAGATGAATCTGCGGCTGCCTGTCGGGTCACACAGTAAGTCCGTCCGGTTACTCGTTCCGATGAAAGAAGCGATACGGGGAAGCGACCGGAAATTTTTCTGATAGGCTTTGCAGATATTGAGGCTGGACATTTGCATCAGATTTTTCAGTAACGGCATCTTTTGCGCTCCGTATTTGTCAAATTCGTCCATGTTTAGTAATCCCATCTCGGCTAGGAGACGTTCGGGATTACCTTGTGCGGTTAGTTTCAGATTATCCGAATAATAACGGGCCAGTTGTGGCGGCATCAGCATGCGACAGAAAGTGGATTTATGGCGTCCCTGTTCTTCGCTGATAAGTATCGGGGCTACGCTGTTCGCTTGTGCTTGATTCACTCCCAGCCATTGGGCGGCAAGTCCGAGCATCCAGGTGTGAAAGCTTTTTATCCATAGAGGAATGTCGGATACTCGCTTCGCTAAGGACTTTAACCGATCTGTTCCGTCCCAGGTAGGTAGTTCGTTCATATAAAGTCGGAAAGGGTGGTAACTTTCCACTTGGGTAGAGTAGATATATCTTTGAAGATCCTTGTCCCAGCAGTTGATTCCTTCTTTGTGGGCTTCCAGGCAGAAAGTATTCAGTTCTCGCTTGTCTATGCGGCAGAAAGGAACGTCTCGTTGGCCGGATGGCCGAAATTCGGTTTCTTCGGTGAGCAGGTTGTAGCGGAAGTCATATTGTGCTTTCAGGAAGTCAATCACTTGTTGTGTCAGAAGGACGGGTTGCTTATGTGCTTCCTGCTCATGCACTTCTTGCATTTTTGGCTCTTCCTTTGACGTATTCGGTGAAACGATGACGTTTGACGATTCTTTCATCAATGCTCGTATTCTTTTTGCCAAACGTTTCGAGTTATATTCTAATGTCTTCATATTTTTCTTCTTTTTAAATGAATAAATGTTGTTTTTTCGACCGGTTGATGCTGCTAAGGTATAACATGGGATATGGGGTTTGCAAGTATTTAACTAAGAAAAAGTTTATTTTCTCCTGAAATGAAAAACAAGCTTTCTTATGCGGATAAGTCGTTACTTTGTCGTATCTTTAGTACTTGTTTAGGAGAAGCCGACTGGAGTTGTCCAGTTGGCTGACAATAGTTGACTGAACAGCCGATTCCAGTCGTCCGAATAGCCGATTAAAGTTGTCCTATGATGAAGTTACACATTTAAATTGATAAGAAGTAATGGCTATTGTGTTTGATTGGTATGAAAATCCTAATGCTTCTTCGGAAGAAGAAGCAGCGTTGCATCCGCGTATCTTCATGAATGGAAAAGATGCGGCACATCCTTCACGCTAACGACTGTGAAGATGTGAAAGAAGCATATTTCTTAGAGTAATCACACGAAAGAGTTGATAGCTTGATACTTATCCTCATGTGAAGAGAATGAACAAACATTCAGTAAAGAAAATATATTGGCATAAAACTATATCCTGCATCGTCATATCTCATCAGACAGCCGAATGTATATTATTACCGGTGAACCTATTATTCACGAGAGCAAAGGGTACAAAAAAAGAGCGAATTATTCCGCCCCACCTTTAAAGAATCCCCATAAATGGGATTCTTCTTTTTCTTCATCTTTCATTTACTCTTTACCTGAAAACGTCTTTTTCCTAATACCTAATCAAAACAATCTTTTTCCTAAAAACTAATCTTAAAATCTAATACCTCAATTTTATAAACTAATACCTTTTAATTATTACCTTTTTCTAATACCTAAAATATAAGTAGTTTCACAACTACACTGCAAAGGTATAGCTGTTTGCGAAAACAACAAAAGCCATTATACAAAAAAACACATTTAGGCTTGTTTTTTTGACTTATGTCAAGACGTAGGGTAGATTTTGAATGTAAATCTCAGGTTTATTCCCACAGCAATCCGTATTTTCTACAAATCGTTCCTTTTACTCTCTAGTTGCACTCATAATCGGGCAAACGTGCAACTAACAAAAAGAAAGCAAAACAGGGGATTTAAAATACAATATATTGCCATTCCATTCAAAAATATAAAAACACAAAAGGCAATAAACAGCCTATTTTCGAACAATCTGCATATTTCTAATCCAAAATTACGGCGTTTTTTTCAGTCAAGCCGGATTCCTCCCCGGATTTTCAGAAGCAAAAACAGCTTGAAGATACAAGTCTCGCAACTTTTCCGTAACTTTGCAGCGTTTGATAATAAATAAGATAGGAATGGATTTTAAGTACGACGTAATTGTAATTGGTGCCGGACATGCTGGTTGTGAGGCAGCGGCAGCCGCAGCTAATTTAGGTTCCAAAACTTGTCTCATCACAATGGACATGAACAAGATTGGACAGATGAGTTGCAACCCGGCTGTAGGAGGAATCGCCAAAGGACAAATTGTACGTGAAATAGATGCACTGGGTGGACAGATGGGATTGGTGACAGATGAAACAGCCATTCAGTTCCGAATTCTAAACCGCTCGAAAGGCCCTGCCATGTGGAGCCCCCGCGCCCAATGCGACCGGGCTAAGTTCATTTGGTCCTGGAGAGAGAGACTGGAAAATACGCCCAACCTTCATATCTGGCAAGATACAGTATGCGAACTGCTCGTTGAAAACGGTGAAGTTACCGGATTGGTTACTGCATGGGGTGTCACCTTCAAAGCAAAATGTATTGTGCTCACCGCAGGAACTTTCCTCAACGGATTAATGCATATAGGACGCCACCAATTACCGGGAGGAAGAATGGCCGAACCGGCTTCCTACCAATTGACCGAATCCATCGCCCGCCACGGTATCACTTACGGAAGAATGAAAACCGGTACTCCGGTACGAATTGATGCGCGCAGCGTTCATTTTGACCAAATGGAAACACAAGCCGGCGAATGCGACTTCCATAAATTCTCCTTCATGAATACCAGTACGCACCACTTAAAGCAACTTCAATGCTGGACATGCTACACTAATGAAGAAGTACACCGGATTTTGCGTGAAGGTTTGCCGGATTCTCCCCTGTTCAACGGACAGATACAAAGTATCGGGCCACGCTATTGCCCGAGCATCGAAACCAAGATTGTTACTTTCCCCGATAAAGACCAGCACCAGTTATTTCTGGAACCGGAAGGAGAAACCACACAAGAGTTATACCTTAACGGATTCTCTTCTTCACTTCCGATGGAAATACAAATTGCAGCACTGAAGCAGATCCCGGCTTTCAAAGATCTGGTTATTTATCGTCCGGGATACGCTATCGAATATGACTACTTCGATCCGACCCAATTAAAACATACGTTGGAATCGAAGATTATCAAAAACCTGTTCTTTGCCGGACAAGTGAACGGCACTACCGGATACGAGGAAGCAGGAGGACAAGGATTGGTAGCCGGCATCAATGCGCATATCAACTGCCACGGTGGAGAGGCATTTACTTTGGCCCGCGACGAAGCATATATTGGCGTATTAATCGACGATTTGGTTACCAAAGGTGTGGATGAGCCCTACCGTATGTTTACCTCCCGTGCAGAATATCGTATTTTGCTTCGTATGGATGATGCAGATATGCGCCTGACAGAAAAAGCATTTAAGCTTGGATTGGCCAAGGAAGATCGCTATCAACTGGTAAGAAGCAAGCAGGAAGCTGTGGAACAAATCGTTTCTTTCGCGCGCAACTATTCGATGAAACCGGCATTAATTAACGATGCTCTCGTAAAGATAGGAACAACTCCCCTACGTCAGGGATGCAAGTTGATAGAAATCTTAAACCGTCCGCAAGTGACAATTGAGAATATAGCAGAACACGTTCCGGCGTTTCAACGGGAACTGGAGAAAGCGACAAGTTCGGATCAGGATCGGAAAGAAGAGATTCTCGAAGCTGCCGAAATCTTAATCAAGTATCAAGGATACATTGACAGAGAACGAATGATTGCTGAAAAGCTGGCACGACTGGAAAGTATAAAAATCAAAGGGAAGTTTGATTATTCTACCATTCAGTCCCTATCCACCGAAGCTCGGCAAAAGCTGGTAAAGATAGATCCGGAAACAATTGCGCAAGCGAGCAGAATCCCGGGAGTTTCTCCAAGCGACATCAACGTGTTGCTCGTACTTTCGGGACGATAGGCGGCAACGTTTCACGTGAAACAAAACATTTAAAGAAACGATATAATTCAATGATTATGAGCAAAGAAACACTAATCAAAAGCATTCGGGAAATACCCGATTTTCCGATTCCCGGAATCCTGTTCTACGACGTCACCACTCTATTCAAAGACCCTTGGTGCTTGCAGGAATTATCAAACATCATGTTTGATATGTATAAGGACAAAGGGATCACCAAAGTAGTAGGAATAGAATCAAGAGGCTTCATCATGGGACCGATTTTAGCCACCCGCCTGAACGCAGGTTTCATTCCTATTCGCAAGCCCGGCAAGCTACCGGCAGAGACGATTGAAGAAAGCTATGACAAGGAATACGGAAAAGACACCGTGCAAATTCACAAAGACGCACTGGATGAGAATGACGTAATTCTATTACACGATGATTTGCTGGCAACAGGAGGCACGATGAAAGCGGCTTGCGAATTGGTGAAAAGACTAAAGCCTAAAAAGGTATATGTAAACTTCATCATTGAGCTGAAAGAATTGAATGGAAAATCAATGTTCGGAGACGACATAGAAGTAGAATCGGTATTGACTTTATAAAGGATTTGCGTCTATTTGCAGAGAATGTGTCAAAAGTAAGCAGCTAGCGATCTCTCATACCTAACAATTATGAATGCAGAACCGGAAAGCAGAACCAATGAATATTTGAAAGGAATTGTAGCCAACCTTCCCGAGAAACCGGGTATTTACCAATATCTGAATACGGAAGGGACGATTATATACGTTGGAAAGGCTAAAAATCTAAAGAAAAGAGTCTATTCTTATTTCAGCAAAGAGCATCAGCCGGGAAAGACACGAGTACTAGTCAGCAAAATCGCTGACATCCGCTATATCGTTGTCAATACGGAAGAAGATGCGCTATTGCTGGAGAATAATCTGATAAAGAAATATAAACCACGCTACAACGTTCTATTAAAGGACGACAAGACCTACCCTTCTATCTGCGTGCAGAATGAGTACTTCCCGAGAATCTTCAAAACAAGGAAGGTTATCAGAAACGGTTCTTCTTATTATGGCCCGTACAGCCACATTCCATCGATGTATGCGGTGCTGGACCTGATAAAGCATTTATATCCCTTGCGCACTTGCAATTTAAACCTAAGTCCGGAAAACATACGGGCGGGCAAATTTAATGTATGCCTGGAATATCATATAAAAAACTGCGCCGGGCCATGCATCGGATTGCAATCACAGGAAGAATATCTCAAAAACATAGATGAAATCAAGGAAATCCTGAAAGGGAATACACAAGACATCAGTCGTATGCTGCTGGAAAAGATGCAGACGTTGGCAGCCGAAATGAAGTTTGAAGAGGCACAGAAGGTGAAAGAGAAATATCTTCTAATAGAGAACTACCGCTCCAAATCAGAGGTAGTAAGCGCTGTATTGCACAATATCGATGTATTTTCAATCGAAGAAGACGAGTCGAATTCTGCTTTCATCAATTATCTGCACATTACAAACGGCGCCATCAATCAGGCTTTCACATTCGAATATAAAAAGAAGCTGAATGAATCAAAAGAGGAGCTTTTGACGCTTGGTATTATCGAAATGAGGGAACGCTATAAAAGCCAGTCCAGAGAGATTATAGTGCCTTTTGAACTCGATTTGGAGTTAAACAATGTCGTATTTACCATTCCACAGCGAGGAGATAAGAAGAAATTGCTGGATCTTTCGGTTCTAAACGTGAAACAGTACAAGGCCGACCGCCTGAAACAGGCAGAAAAGCTGAATCCGGAACAAAGAAACATGCGTTTAATGAAAGAAATTCAGCAAGAGTTACATTTGGAAAGGCCACCACTGCAAATCGAGTGTTTTGACAACTCCAATATACAAGGTTCTGACGCCGTGGCAGCCTGTGTCGTATTTAAAAAGGCCAAGCCATCAAAGAAAGATTACCGGAAATACAATATAAAGACGGTTGTAGGGCCTGATGACTATGCTTCCATGAAAGAGGTTGTCAGAAGGCGTTATCAACGCGCTATCGAAGAGAATTCCCCTCTACCCGACCTGATTATCACCGATGGTGGAAAAGGCCAAATGGAGGTCGTTAGAGAAGTCATTGAAGACGAGCTGAATCTGACCATCCCTATTGCCGGACTAGCAAAGGATAACCGCCACCGCACATCGGAACTGCTTTTTGGATTTCCTCCGCAGACTATTGGTATCAAACAACAAAGCCCACTATTCCGTCTGCTGACACAGATTCAGGACGAAGTTCACCGTTTTGCCATCAGTTTTCATCGCGACAAACGCAGCAAACGACAAGTTGCGTCCGCATTGGATACTATCAAAGGGATCGGTGAAAAGACAAAAACAGCACTTTTGAAAGAGTTTAAGAGCGTAAAACGAATAAAAGAAGCCTCTTTTGAGGAGATTGCCGCTATCATCGGAGAAGCGAAAGCTAAGACTGTAAAAACGGGATTAAGCAACGAATCATCAGAAGATTAATAAGAAGCCGGCGGAGTGGAGCGAGTTATCTTTCTATCATTTCAGGCACGGATTACACAGATTGCACGGATTTCACGGTTAAATTACCAAACCGCGTTATCCATGTAATCTGCGCCTAAACAATAAACCATTAAAGCTTTCGGCAAAACCCTATAATATTTTCCCGCCAATACACCGTTTTCTCTTCCGAATTTTGTAAATTTGCCTTTCCTAACCACGAAATAGAATAAATAACAATGCGAATAGTTATACAACGAGTAAGCCATGCATCAGTAACAATCGAAGGACACTGCAAATCGTCCATCGGAAAAGGGATGCTGATATTAGTTGGCATCGAAGAAGCAGACGGACAGGAAGACATCGACTGGCTCTGCAAAAAGATAGTGAATCTACGTATCTTCGACGATGAAAATGGGGTGATGAACAAGTCTATTCTAGAAGATGGAGGCGAGATTTTAGTTATCAGCCAATTCACTCTACACGCTTCTACCAAAAAGGGAAATCGCCCCTCTTATATCAAAGCCGCCAAACCGGATGTCTCTATCCCACTCTACGAGCAATTCTGCAAAGATTTAAGCGACGCACTGGGAAAAGAAATAGGCACAGGAACCTTTGGAGCAGACATGAAAGTTGAACTTTTAAACGACGGTCCTGTTACTATATGCATGGATACCAAAAACAAGGAATAGATATTCTATACTAATCATTAATCAATAAAAAAATGACTCTGGAAGAAGCACAGAAACAAGTGGACCAGTGGGTGAAAACATACGGTGTCCGTTACTTCAGCGAGTTGACCAATATGGCAGTCCTGACGGAAGAAGTAGGAGAACTGGCCCGTGTCATGGCCCGCAAATATGGCGATCAATCCTTCAAGGAAGGAGAAAAAGACAATATAGATGAAGAGATAGCAGACGTCTTATGGGTGCTTCTCTGCATCGCCAACCAGACGGGAGTAGACATCACTGACGCTTTCCGGAAAAGCATGGAGAAAAAAACAAAACGAGATAATAAAAGACATATCAACAATCCAAAACTGAAAGATCATGGAAGAGAATAACTCACAGCCCAACAAGTACAAGGCCGCATTGGCAAAGTATAATACCAATCTGAGCGATGCAGATATTCAAGCTCGCGTAGCTGAATTGATTGAGAAAAAAGTGCCGGAAAACAACACGGAAGACGTTAAGAAATTCCTGTTCAACTGCATTGATCTGACCACACTGAACAGTACGGACAGCGATGAAAGTGTGATGCACTTTACCGAAAAAGTCAATCAGTTTGACGACGAATATCCTGATCTGAAAAACGTAGCTGCCATCTGTGTATACCCCAACTTTGCAGCCGTCGTAAAGAACACGCTGGAAGTAGATGGAGTCAATATTGCCTGTGTATCAGGAGGTTTCCCCTCTTCACAGACATTCATTGAAGTGAAAGTAGCAGAAACCGCACTGGCTATTGCAGACGGCGCAGATGAAATAGACATTGTGATTTCCATCGGCAAATTCCTTAGCGGAGACTACGAAGGAATGTGTGAAGAAATACAGGAACTAAAAGAAGTTTGCAAGGAACGACACCTCAAAGTAATCCTCGAAACAGGCGCATTAAAGAGTGCTTCCAACATCAAGAAAGCATCTATCCTATCCATGTATTCGGGCGCAGATTTCATCAAGACATCTACCGGAAAGCAGCAGCCTGCCGCCACGCCGGAAGCCGCTTATGTGATGTGTGAAGCTATCAAAGAATACTACCAGAAGACAGGAAACAAGATTGGATTCAAACCGGCAGGTGGAATCAACACTGTTAATGATGCAATTATTTACTATACTATTGTAAAAGAACTATTAGGCGAAGAATGGCTTGACAACCAACTGTTCCGCCTGGGAACCAGCCGTTTGGCCAACCTCCTACTATCGGACATCAAAGGTGAAGAAATCAAGTTCTTCTAAAAGTTAAAGGCTACATTAGCAATCAAATACGCCTTACCGCGCGACTCCCGTATATACGGGAATCGACGCGGTATTTTTTATTTAAGAAAATCTAAAGATAGTTACTGAACAATCCGGAAAAATAATTATCTTTGTAAAAGGTTTAGCGATGAAAATATAGCTAATTAGTTATATTAGAGAACGTTTCATTTATTACCAGTTCCTGGAATTCGGCAAAATTCAAAGTTATGAATGGTAATAAGCAAACGGGTCTCACGCACCTTCATGTATATAATTCTGTTATATATCGAATGGAGCGTGGGACTGTTGCTTGTGTACTCATAACGGCTTGCCGAAGCCTCAGGACAATACATAGCAACAGTTCTCACGCTTTTCATGAACTTTATGGAGGTATCAAGGATGGACGCTTACACGAGAACCTTACGATTCAATCACAACCCTCGGAACCTTATCCTCGGAACAGAGAAAAAGAAGGGGCTACGCATCGGGTATATGGAGGCCGGACTGCAAGGCTTCTATCTCAACTCCATGGAAACCGGAGTTCATCCGCAGAAACTATCCAGACTACTGACAGAAGAGTTCCACTGCACCGACACCGAGTCCGTCACCGGATTATTCCAGTTCCTGATTAACGAAGGAGACAGGGTCTCCTACCAGATTATGCTCCCCTACTTACTCTCCACAGAGAACATCAACGAGTTCGAAAGCATCATCCAAAAGCGTTTTTTCGGAGTAGAACGCTTCATCCGGCAAGGAAAGAATCTATACAAATTCGTGAAATATACAGAGGAAAGAAGGGATCCGATTATATGGATAAATGACTTAGAAAAAGGGATCATCGGATGGGACATGGGATTGCTTGTCAGCTTGGCACGCGCCTCCCAAACATGCGGGCATATCAGCAAGGAACAAGCTTGGAAGTACATAGGACAAGCAGCCCAATTATGTTCCCTGGATCTTCATACAGCTGAAGAAATAGACAAGAGCTTCCTTTTAGGAAAAGCGATGAAATCGGGAAAAATAGAAGATTGGGACCGGTTGCTGTTGTGTTATTCACTTTTGGGCAAGTACCGTAAGTAATTATTTTTCGCGGTCTACTACGTAATCCAAATAAGCCCGGAGAGCTACACAAATATCAGATTCCGGCAAAGAAGCCAGTAAATCAAAAGCCTTTTGCTTATAGGCATTCATCATCTGAACGGCATATTCAATACCCCCGTTTTCTTTGATAAATGAGATCAAATGGGCAATTTCATCGAGAGTAGCCGTACCCTCCTTTACCTTGATTGCCAATTCTTGCGCCTCATCGTTTTTTGCCGTGTTTAATACATACAAAGCGGGCAATGTCAGTTTACCTTCAAGCATATCATTACCTGTCGGTTTGCCAATCTCTCTATTATCAAAGTAATCGAAAATATCATCCTTTATCTGAAAGCAGATACCAATATATTCGCCCAACAAACGGGCCCGTTCGGCTTCTTCTTCCCCTACACCTACCGAAAAAGCGGCAGCTTTCGTACAGGCGGCAAAAAGAGCGGCAGTCTTCTTACGGATTACATCAAAGTAAACCTCCTCAGAAAAGCTATGATTACTTACATTTGAAAGCTGAAGCAACTCACCGTCAGCAAGATCCTGTCCAAGAGTAGATACCAATTGAATAATGCGGTGACTGTTCGTCCGTTCGGCATGTACCAGACTGGTTGCCAACAGATAGTCGCCCGTCAGCACGGCTACTTTATTATTAAAGATAGCATTCACCGAGAGTTGTCCACGACGTTCGGTACTTTCATCCACGACGTCGTCATGTACCAAACTGGCTGTATGAAGGAGCTCCAATGAAACAGCTGCATGAAGAGTGGAAGGACATATAGCACCATAAAGACGTGCCACCAGCAAAACAAGAATAGGACGCATCATCTTACCATTCCTCTGCCGTATGTGAGATACGACACTATCGAGCAATGCATTTGAACTGGAGAGAGAACTATCAAAAAGTTCTTTGAAGTCTCTCAGTTCTGCTTCAATCGGAGTTCTGATGAGTGAGATGCTGTCCATTAATTACACAATTTGAGCACAAAAGTAATAATAAAACGCTGAATACCGTATTTTTTTGTACTTTTACCATGAAAAATTAATTAAATCTATGGATTCAAGTAATAAATTATTTCTTTTAGACGCTTATGCACTGATATATCGGGCG
Organism: Bacteroides sp. 1001136B_160425_E2; assembly: GCF_015559655.1. NCBI lineage: Bacteria > Pseudomonadati > Bacteroidota > Bacteroidia > Bacteroidales > Bacteroidaceae > Bacteroides > Bacteroides sp. 1001136B_160425_E2. The sequence goes on from NZ_JADMQH010000018.1 coordinate 77,966, forward strand.
TATTATGCCTTTATTAAGAACCCAAGAATCAATTCCAAAGGATTCAACACTTCAGCTATACTGGGGTTTGTAAACACCCTCGAAGAAGTGCTGAAAAAAGAGAATCCTACTCATATAGGAGTAGCCTTCGACCCCGCAGGACCTACCTTCCGCCACGAAGCTTTCGAACAATATAAAGCACAGCGTGAGGAAACTCCGGAAGCGATCCGCCTTTCCGTACCTATTATAAAGGATATTATACGTGCTTACCGCATCCCTATTCTGGAAGTTGCAGGCTACGAGGCCGACGACGTAATAGGTACACTTGCCACCGAAGCCGGCCGTCAAGGCATCACCACTTATATGATGACTCCCGACAAGGATTACGGGCAGCTGGTAAGCGACAAGGTATTTATGTACCGTCCCAAGCATACAGGAGGTTTCGAAGTGATGGGTGTTGAGGAAGTGAAAGCCAAGTTTGACATTCAGTCTCCGGCACAAGTGATTGACATGCTCGGACTGATGGGCGACTCTTCGGATAATATCCCCGGATGTCCCGGAGTAGGAGAAAAGACTGCCCAAAAACTAATTTCTGAATTCGGAAGCATCGAAAACTTATTAGAGCATACCGACCAACTGAAAGGTGCACTGAAAACAAAAGTGGAAACGAACCGGGAAATGATTACTTTCTCGAAATTCCTCGCCACGATTAAAATTGATGTCCCCATCCAACTTGAAATGGACTCTCTCGTCCGCGAAGAAGCAGATGAAGATTCACTCCGAAATATTTTCGAAGAACTGGAATTTAGAACGCTCATCGACCGGGTACTAAAAAAAGAGGTTTCCGGAAATGGAATAACCTCCGCTCCCGGAAGTAAAGTCGCCACCGGAAAAAACGCCCCCTCTCCTCTTCCACTTTTTCCCGAAGAAGGAGGCGGAATACAAGGCGATTTGTTTGCGAATTTCACGTCCAATGAGCCGAATGAAGCAAAAAAATCGAATCTAGAGACGTTAGAATCGCATTCATACAACTATCAACTTATTGATACAGAGGAGAAAAGACTAGAAATTATTCAAAAGTTGCTTACATCGAAAATTCTCTCGTTAGATACGGAAACCACCGGAACCGAACCAATGGATGCCGAATTGGTCGGAATGAGTTTTTCCATTGCCGAAAATGAAGCGTTTTATGTTCCTGTTCCATCAGATCGGAACGAAGCGTTAAAAATCGTAAAGGAGTTCCGCCCTGTCTTCGAAAATGAGAATTCGTTAAAAGTCGGACAGAATATCAAGTACGATATGATCGTTCTTCAAAATTATGGTGCAGTAGTAAAAGGTCCGCTTTTCGATACGATGATCGCTCACTATGTTCTTCAACCGGAACTCCGTCATGGAATGGATTACCTGGCAGAAATTTATCTGCATTATCAGACTATCCATATTGACGAACTGATAGGTCCCAAAGGAAAGAATCAGAAGAACATGCGCGACCTCGACCCGAAAGATGTATATCTGTACGCTTGCGAAGATGCGGACGTCACTCTAAAACTGAAAAACGTATTGGAGAAAGAGCTGAAAGAGAATGACGCCGAACGTTTATTCTATGATATAGAAATGCCGCTTGTCCCGGTATTGGTCAATATCGAACGAAACGGAGTATTGCTGGACACGGAAGCACTGCAACAATCATCCGCTCATTTCACCGCCCAGATGGAGCAAATCGAAAAAGAGATTTACGAACTGGCCGGTGAGACCTTCAACATCGCTTCCCCCAAGCAAGTCGGCGAAGTCTTGTTTGACAAGCTGAAGATTGTAGAAAAGGCAAAAAAGACCAAGACCGGACAGTATGTCACCTCGGAAGAAGTGCTCGAAAGCCTCCGGCATAAACATCCTGTGGTAGAAAAGATTCTGGAACATCGCGGACTGAAAAAGCTATTGGGCACGTACATCGACGCGCTTCCCCTACTTATCAACCCACGCACAGGAAGGGTACATACGTCTTTCAACCAGACTGTAACCGCTACGGGACGCCTTAGTTCAAGCAACCCGAACTTACAGAATATCCCTATCCGCGACGAGAATGGGAAAGAAATCCGTAAAGCATTCATCCCCGATGAAGGCTGCCTCTTTTTCTCTGCCGACTATTCGCAGATCGAATTGCGTATCATGGCGCACCTCAGCGAGGATAAAAATATGATCGACGCTTTCCTTAGCAATCACGATATTCATGCTGCCACCGCTGCCAAAATCTATAAGATTGACCTGAAAAATGTAGGCTCCGACATGCGCCGCAAAGCCAAGACAGCCAACTTTGGTATTATCTATGGCATATCCGTATTCGGCCTTGCCGAACGGATGAATGTAGACCGCAAAGAAGCCAAAGAACTAATCGACGGTTATTTTGAAACTTATCCGGGAGTAAAAGCCTATATGGACAAAAGTATTCAGGTGGCCCAGGAAAAAGGCTACGTGGAAACAATTTTCCACCGAAAACGCTTCTTGCCGGATATCAATTCCCGCAATGCCGTTGTACGCGGATATGCGGAACGAAATGCCATCAATGCCCCTATCCAGGGAAGTGCGGCAGATATTATAAAAGTAGCTATGGCACGTATCTATCAACGTTTCCAGGCCGAAGGAATACAAGCCAAAATGATTCTGCAAGTACATGACGAATTAAACTTCAGCGTTCCCGTCAACGAAAAAGAGCGCGTAGAAGAAATTGTCATTGAAGAAATGGAGAGAGCATACCGTATGCACGTCCCCTTGAAAGCAGATTGCGGATGGGGTAAAAACTGGCTTGAAGCACATTAATATTATTTAACTCATTATCCAGAAAGCTATAAAAAGGATTCCTTTTTCGACGAAGTGATTCATTCTATATCCGGCAGATTGACTGCCGGATATTTTTTTGTCACCAATCTTGGCAAAAAGCAACCTATTCCCAGCCTCACCTATTGACATTTTGACAATCTTTTATCTCCAAATATGCATAAATACCAAATTAATATGTAGATTTGCAGCGTAAAACCTACACGTTTGGTAGACAAATGAAAGTATAACTCAAAAATTTAAATAGCCATGAAAGCAAAAGTATCTTTAAAAATGTTCGTTTTATCTGCAGCTCTTCTTGTTGTATCGCTTGCTACTTCTGCACGTAGCTACGATAATCAATTGATTTATAATCCAATCGAAGAGAATGGTATGACAGTGGGACAGACCGTTTACAAAATGGACGGAAACACACTTGCCAACTACATGAAATACAACTACAAGTACGATGACAATAAACGTATGATTGAAAGTGAAGCCTTGAAGTGGAACAGCAACAAGGACAAATGGGAAAAAGACCTACGTATCAACTATACATACGAAGGCAAGACCGTCACTACCAATTATTATAAATGGAACGCTAAAAAACAAGCCTACGTACTGGTACCCGAAATGACCGTTACGATGGATAATACAAATATGTAACATAAACTCTCTCTCTCATTCTAATATTCTAACAAAAGGATACGCCGCTTCTGCTGAAGAAGTGGCGTATTTCATTATATGAGGTCTACATTACAAAACAAAGAAACGCTCTTGCAGTTCTTTCAGATAACTTCGGGAAATAATCAGATCGTTTTTGTCGTGAAAAGGCGGATAGAGTTGACAACATTTACCATCAATCATTGCCAGATAATTAACATTTACAATAGCCGATTGACTAATCTGTACAAAAGCTTGTGAATAACTGATAATATCTTCTGCTTTTGTATTCCGTTTCAAATTCAGACGAGTCTGATTAAACAAGACTACCTGCCATTGACGCTTGTCTTTCAGATATTCAAAAAAGCCGATTTCTTCCAGGCGTAAAAGCTTGAAACCCGTCACTGTACTAATCATAAACATGCCCTGTTGTGGCATTAATGCACTGATAGAAGAGGCAAAAGAAGGCAAAAGAGGAAGCGAAGCAGAGGTCATCGCCTTCCGGTAACGCTCCATAATCACTTTCAGGTCTTCCGCTTCAAAAGGCTTCAACAAGAAGTCGAAAGCCGACTCACGCAATGCCTGAAGCAAGTATTTATCATAAGAAGTGTAAAACACCACCTTCATATCCCACAAAATATCCTCTCTAATTTCACTTAGCAAGTTAAGCCCCAAGATATCCGGAAGCTCCACATCGAGAAACAATAAATCCGGATGCAACTCCATAATCATCTTTTTACCCTTTGCACCATTCCCTGCGATTCCTTTTACTTCAAATTCACGATAGGGCTCTAACTCGCGGCGCAAAGCATCAATCGCTGTCCGTTCATCGTCAACGATGACTACCTTATACTTTTCTTCTGTCTCCATCATAAATCATAAGAAAAACGAAACGGGATATATACCGACACTTGCGTACCGGTTTGTCCATCGCTTCTATTGGTTATATCAAAACGTATTTTATCACTTTTATTCTTTGTATTCAGTAATTGGATGGTCTGATAAAGCACTTTCAGTCCTGTGCCAGTCCCCCGTGTGGCAGAAGCCACTTGCGGAAGATATCCGCGTCCGTTGTCAGTAATCGTCATGCGAATCCCATTTGTTTCACGGGAAACATATACACTTAGTTCCTTTTTTCCGTCCTTTCCCGCCAGTCCATGCTTAATCGCATTTTCTACCGGAATTTGTACAATCATAGAAGGAATCATAATGCGGGTTGCATCTAATCCGTCCTCCACTGTGACCGTCGCTACAAACTCTTCCCCTACACGCCCGCGCTCCAATTCGATATATGTACGCACGAAATCCAGTTCATCTTGCAAGGATACACTCAACTTCTCGGTAAGTTCGAGGCTTCGACGAAGATACTTCACCAGTTCCATCAGATTATGTTTTACCTCTTCCGAGCCGTTAAACTGGTTGATTTCACGTCCCAATACATTAAAAGTGAAATGAGGAGAAATACGGCTCCGCAAGTTCTCCATGCGAACACGGTTGATTTGTTGGAAGAATCGCTGACGAAGAAACTCCCTCTTTTTACGCATATACCAGACAACCACCACTACTCCCACTACAAGCAGCACGCAGACAAGCACCCAAATAGATACGCTCAATTTGAGCACCCTCATCTCTCCTGCCTGTCGCTGAATCTGTATTTCTTTACGAAGTACGATTGTATCTTGCCTATAGCGCATATCCAGTTCGGCAACACGCATCTGTATTCGTTCGCTACGAATGGAATCATCCAGATGACAATCACGTTTCAGATATTCATAGGCATGGCGGTAATCACCGATATGCTCAAAATAATGTTGCAGATACTGATTGCGTATAGTCAGCATATTGGCGTCAAGATGCCCGACAGGAGCAGTCCGGGCGATCATTGTTTTCGCTTGAGCTATATTTCCTTTCTTCAATGCCAGTTCAATCATCTGGGTTTCGATGTAATGTACGGCCGAATTATGCTGTATATCGGAGAAGAACCGATAACTCTCATCCAGACAGACCTGTGCGGAGTCCAGTTTGTCAGTCAGCAAGTACAATTCTCCCAGGTTTACTTTGATAAAATTCTGTTCAAACACCATCTGCGGATAAGAAGAGACGAGCACATTGGCTCTGCGCATATACTTCAAAGCTTCCTGATAGTCTTTCCGGTAATAATAATGATTACCGCGATTGTTGAGATAAGTCCATTGTTCGCTCACGTTCATGTCGTCGAAATACTGTCCGGCCAATTCATAGTAATAATTGGATAAATCGAAATCCCGCAGTTCCATGTAAGTTTGCCCTAATCCGTAGTAGACAGGGAATTTCGCGTGTTCGGACAAGTTCAGCGAATCACAGAGAAACAGGGCACGACGATAATACGAAGCTGTGTGTGCCAAGTCACTGCGATGCAGGTAGGCATCAGCAGTATTGATACAAATATCCGGGAGCAGGTGCAGTTTCTTTCCTTTCAGGCGATATTCGTAGGCTTTCTTATAATCGATAATTGCAGAATCAGGACGGTTCAGTTGCATCCACACGTTACCTTCGATATTATAAACATCGGATAACACATCATTCCATTGAGGACATTCGGAAGCTTTCCGGGAAAATTCCTTTACCCGGCAGTTGTAATAGAGTATAGAATCAAAATCGGAAGAGACAAAGAATGTTTTCCCATAAAGGGCAAGCAGACGATAATAAGCTTGGGAATCTTGTGCTTGTGTCAGTGCGTCAAGCACCTGTGAGCGGGAATAATGTACATTGGAAAACAAAGAGTCCTGTACACGAACTTCCAGAGAATCAATCAACACCTGTTCGCACAAAGAGCTATTGCGGTGTCTATCAGCATATCCGCAACTCAACAACATCAACAGCCCTAACAGCCCAAATAGTTTCATAGCAGTCCTCTGATTCATCAGTCCCCCTTATTCATGTCATGTTTTGAATGTGACAAAAATACATTATTTATCCTGAATCCCAGCGAATTTTATTATTTTTTTAATACCTTTGTGCCCATATAAATATGAGCAACTGACCTAATGAGTCCACTGAACTTCACCCACATTTTGACACAGGCAGTCGATGAGCTATCGGAAAGCGAATCTTATAAAGGACTGTTTCATCAGCACAAAGATGGCGAACCACTGCCCTCTGCTAAAGTCTTATATGAAATTATTGAGCTTTCACGCTCTATTCTCTTCCCCGGATATTACGGAAATTCTACTATTAACAGCCGGACAATTAATTATCACATCGGCGTCAACATTGAAAAATTGTTTGATTTACTTTGTGAGCAAATCCTCGCCGGATTATGTTTTAGCACTTCCATAGAGGGAAAATGTAACGTCTGCTCCGACTCGAAACGGGAAGAGGCTGCACGTCTTGCTGCTAAATTCATCAGTAAGTTACCCGCCATGAGAAGAATACTGGCAACCGATGTGGAAGCCGCCTATAACGGTGACCCGGCTGCCGAAAGCTATGGAGAGGTGATTTTCTGCTATCCGGCCATTAAAGCGATCAGCAATTACCGTATCGCGCATGAATTGCTGGAACTGGGTGTTCCTTTGATTCCCCGCATCATCACGGAAATGGCGCATAGCGAAACGGGAATTGATATCCATCCGGCCGCAAAGATTGGCACTCACTTCACTATCGACCACGGTACAGGTGTCGTTATCGGTGCCACGAGTATTATCGGAAATAACGTCAAGCTATATCAAGGCGTCACTCTGGGAGCCAAGAGTTTCCCGCTGGATGCCGACGGAAAACCAATCAAGGGAATCCCCCGCCATCCGATCCTGGAAGACAATGTGATTGTCTATTCCAACGCCACTATTTTGGGAAGAATCACCATCGGGCGTGACGCAACCGTAGGCGGTAATATCTGGGTAACGGAGAATGTTCCTGCAGGAGCAAGAATCGTACAAACTAAAGCAAAAAAATAAAATCAAAAGAATCTATATGAGCGAACAATTCGAGATGATAGCCAAGACTTTCCAGGGACTGGAAGAGATACTTGCAGAAGAACTGACAACATTAGGAGCCAACGATATTCAAATAGGACGTCGCATGGTTTCATTCACAGGAGATAAACGTATGATGTATAAGGCGAATTTTTGCCTTCGCACCGCCATCCGTATCCTGAAACCAATTAAAAACTTTACAGCCAAAGATGCCGATGAGGTTTATAATCAAATACAGGCTATTCCATGGGAAGAATATCTCGATGTGAACAAGACGTTCGCTATCGATGCAGTAGTATTCAGCGATGAGTTCCGCCATTCGAAATTCGTTTCGTATAAGGTGAAAGATGCGATTGTGGATTATTTCCGTGATAAAACAGGAAAACGTCCGTCGGTACGCATCAACAATCCGGATGTACTTCTGAATATTCATATTGCACAGACTACCTGTACGTTGTCTTTAGACTCGTCCGGAGAATCACTTCACCGTCGCGGTTATCGCCAAGAGGCAGTAGAAGCCCCGTTAAATGAGGTATTGGCTGCCGGCATGATTCTAATGACCGGATGGCGCGGAGAATGTGACCTGATCGACCCGATGTGTGGTTCGGGCACTATCCCTATCGAAGCGGCACTGATTGCCAAGAATATCGCTCCGGGAGTATTCCGTAAGGGGTTTGCTTTTGAGAAATGGGTAGATTTCGATGCGGATATGTTCGATGAGATTTACAATGATGACAGTCAGGAGCGTGAATTTGCTCATAAGATTTACGGATACGATAACAATCCGAAAGCTAATGAGATTGCGACTCACAATATAAAAGCTGCCGGTGTATCGAAAGACATCGTGTTGAAGCTGCAACCGTTCCAGCAGTTTGAGCAACCGCAGGAGAAGTCGATTATCATCACTAACCCGCCTTATGGTGAACGTATTTCCACTAATGATTTGCTTGGACTTTATCAGATGATCGGTGAACGTCTGAAACATGCGTTTGTAGGAAACGAGGCATGGGTGCTTTCTTATCGGGAAGAGTGTTTCGACCAGATTGGTCTGAAAGCAAGTCAGAAGGTTCCTTTGTTTAATGGACCGTTGGAGTGTGAGTTCCGCAAATATGAGATTTTTGACGGAAAATACAAAGAGTTCAAGAGCCAGGAAGAGGGAGAAGAAAAGAAAGAGGCTGAAGGAGAACAGGCTCCAAGATTCAAAGAAAGAAAAGAATTTAAGCCACGCCGCGAAGGTGAGTTCAAACCGCGTCGGGATGGTGAATCCAAATCTCGCAGAGAGGGAGAATACAAGCCGCGCAGAGAAGGTGGTGAGTTCAAAGGTGGTGACAGAGATAGAAAGCCACGGGGAGAATTCCGCGGAGGAAGAGATTCAAGAGGGCCAAGAGAATTTAGGGGGAACCGGGAGCCGAGGATTCCGAAGAAGGAAGAGGAATAAACCATTCAATAGTTAATGACACATTATAACATCACACACTCATTAACACCCTGATAACCAACTTAAGGTCACAAATTGCAACCTCAAGTTCAAATAACATTTTCGCCAATAAGCTATCTATGATAGCAACCAATTAAAGAAAAAATGAACGACATTGTTATCATTGAAAATAAAATTTATGAGATCAGAGGTCAAAAAGTTATGTTGGACTTTGATTTGGCGGAGATGTATGAAGTTACCACAGGTAACTTCAATAAAGCCATTAAACGAAACATCGAACGATTTCCTGCAAGATTCATGTTTCAATTAAATAAAGACGAGTTCAACTTGATATTCCAAAATGGAATATCAAGTTGGGGTGGTACTCGCAAAATGCCTTACGCTTTTACAGAACAAGGTGTAGCAATGTTATCTGGAGTTCTGAAAAGTCCCCGTGCTATTGAAGTCAGTATTAATATTATGGATGCCTTCGTCCACATGCGTCAATACCTGCTCTCCCATGCTCCGAAACAGGAATTGGAAGAATTGAGGAAAAGGATTGAATACTTGGAAGAGGACATATCCTCCGACAGAGAAAGCTACGAGAAGCAATTTGACGACCTATTCACCGCTTTTGCCAAGTTGAGTGCTGCCATTCAAATCAAGCAGACTCCCTTGGACAGAGTAAAAATAGAAGGATTTAAAAACAAATAATAAAGAAAAGAGCAATGAGTAAAATTGGAAAAAGAGCCATGCTTTTATTGTTGGCACTACCAATCGGATTCAATGTTATGGCACAAGAAACCAAAAAGCCGACACTGGAAGAATTGATTCCGGGTGGCGAGAGTTACCGCTATGCAGACAACCTGTACGGACTGCAATGGTGGGGTGACGAATGTATCAAGCCGGGCGTAGATACCCTTTATTCTATCCAACCCAAAACGGGGAAAGAAACAATGGTTATCACTCGTGAACAGATCAACAAAGTGCTTGAAGAGAACAAGGCAGGAAAGTTATCACACTTGTATTCCGTCCGTTTCCCATGGGCAGACAAAACACAAATGCTTTTCATGATAGGAGGAAAGTTCATTGTATATGACTTCAAGAACAATCAAGTTGTCAGCACTCTCAAGCCAAAAGACGGAGCGGCTAATGAAGACTATTGCGCAGCCAGTGGAAACGTGGCTTACACGATAGGCAACAATCTGTATGTGAACGAAAAAGCGGTAACTAATGAACCCGAAGGTATCGTTTGTGGGCAAACGGTGCACCGCAATGAATTCGGTATCAACAAAGGCACTTTCTGGAGCCCGAAAGGCAACCTGCTCGCTTTCTACCGTATGGACGAGAGCATGGTGACACAATATCCGCTTGTAGACATCACTGCACGCGTAGGTGAAGTGAACAATGTACGTTATCCGATGGCAGGAATGACGAGCCATCAGGTAAAAGTGGGCATTTACAACCCTGCTACGGGCAAAAGCATTTATCTGAACGCAGGTGATCCCACAGACCGTTATTTTACCAATATCAGCTGGGCACCGGATGAAAAAAGCCTCTACCTGATTGAAATAAACCGTGACCAGAATCACGCCAAACTTTGCCAGTATAACGCAGAGACAGGAGAGCCGATGGGCGTTCTCTACGAAGAAATGCATCCTAAATACGTGGAACCACAGAACGCAATCGTGTTTTTACCGTGGGATTCTACCAAGTTCATCTATCAAAGCCAGCGTGACGGCTACAACCATCTTTATCTCTTCGATGCCGATGCAGCCAACATGAAAGGTGAAACTTATAGCAGCGCCAACGGTGGTACTTATTTCCAGACCGGCAAAGCCAAACAATTAACCAAAGGCAACTGGCTGGTCAGCGACGTCCTGGGATTCAACACAAAGCGTAAAGAAATCATCTTCACAGCCGTAGAAGGCTTGAAAAGCGGACATTTCGCTGTAAACGTGAGCAATGGAAAGATAAGCCAACCATTCGAGAACTGCAAGGAGAGCGAACATAGCGGTATGCTTAGCGCTTCCGGCACTTATCTTATCGACCGTTATTCAACAAAAGACCAGCCTCGCGTCATCAACTTGGTAGACACCAGAAACTTCAAAGAAACAGTCAACCTCCTGACAGCTGAAAGCCCTTACAAAGGCTACCAGATGCCAAGCATCGAAACCGGAACAATCAAAGCGGCAGACGGCACCACCGACCTGCATTACCGCCTGATGAAGCCGGCCAACTTTGACCCGAGCAAGAAATATCCCGTCATCATATACGTCTACGGAGGTCCTCACGCACAATGCGTCACCGGAGGATGGCAGAACGGCGCACGTGGATGGGACACATACATGGCAGGCAAAGGCTATATCATGTTCACCATCGACAATCGTGGCAGCAGCAACCGTGGACTGGCATTTGAAAATGCCACTTTCCGCCGCCTCGGCATCGAAGAAGGTAAGGACCAGGTAAAAGGCGTTGAATTCCTGAAATCCCTCCCCTACGTAGACAGTGAGCGCATCGGCGTACACGGATGGAGCTTCGGAGGTCACATGACTACCGCCCTGATGCTTCGTTACCCGGAAATATTCAAAGTAGGCGTTGCCGGAGGCCCGGTAATCGACTGGGGGTATTATGAAGTGATGTACGGCGAACGCTATATGGATACACCGGAAAGCAATCCGGAAGGCTACAAAGAATGTAATCTGAAAAACCTTGCCGGCCAACTGAAAGGCCACCTGCTGATTATTCACGACGACCATGACGACACCTGCGTGCCACAACACACTCTGTCGTTCATGAAAGCCTGTGTAGATGCCCGCACTTATCCTGATCTGTTTATCTACCCGTGCCACAAGCACAACGTAGCAGGACGTGACCGTGTACATCTGCATGAGAAAATCACCCGGTACTTTGAGCAGAACTTATAAAACTAACAAACCCCATCGTATCCATACAAATCATAGATAACAGTATAAATTTATAACAATACAAAGATGAAGATATTATTACTAGGCTCGGGCGGCCGCGAACATGCACTGGCATGGAAAATTGCCCAAAGTCCGAAAGTTGAAAAACTATACATTGCTCCGGGAAATGCCGGAACAACTGCCGTAGGCGAGAATGTCAACATCAAAGCAACCGATTTTGAAGCAATCAGTGCTTTTGCTCTGAAAGAGAACATCCAAATGGTAGTGGTAGGCCCCGAAGATCCGTTGGTAGAAGGAATCTACGACTACTTCCAAAACCGACCGGAGCTAAAGCATATTGCCGTGATCGGTCCTTCGGCTCAAGGAGCACAACTGGAAGGCAGCAAGGAGTTTGCCAAAGGCTTCATGATGCGTCACAACATCCCGACAGCCCGCTACAAAAGCATCACTTCCGAAAACATCGAAGAAGGTCTTGCCTTCCTCGAAACGTTGGAAGCTCCCTACGTATTGAAAGCTGATGGCCTTTGTGCCGGAAAAGGAGTCCTCATCCTTCCTACGCTCGATGAAGCCAAAAAAGAACTGAAAGAAATGCTCGGCGGCATGTTCGGTTCCGCATCGGCAACCGTTGTGATTGAAGAGTTCTTGAGCGGCATCGAATGCTCTGTATTCGTACTGACAGACGGAGAAAACTATAAAGTCCTCCCCGTAGCTAAAGACTATAAACGTATTGGTGAAGGCGACAAAGGGCTGAACACAGGCGGTATGGGTAGCGTGACTCCGGTTCCGTTTGCTGACGAAGTATTTATGGAGAAAGTACGCACACGCATCATCGAACCGACCATCCATGGTCTGAAAGAAGAAAAGATCACCTACAAAGGTTTCATTTTCCTTGGTCTTATCAAGGTGAAAGGTGAACCGATGGTTATCGAATACAACGTCCGCATGGGCGACCCGGAAACAGAAAGCGTGATGCTCCGCATCCAGAGCGACCTCGTAGAGTTGCTTGAAGGCACAGCAGCCGGCAACCTGAACGAGAAGACACTGGTGATGGACCCGCGTTCGGCCGGTTGCGTCATTCTTGTCAGCGGCGGTTATCCCGAAGCATACGAAAAAGGATTCCCTATCAGTGGACTGGAACAGGCTGCCGCCACCGACAGCATCATCTTCCATGCCGGAACAGCCATGAAAGACGGACAAGTGGTGACAAACGGAGGACGTGTAATTGCCGTCTGCTCTTACGGTGCAACAAAAGAAGAAGCACTGGCACAGAGCTACAAAGTGGCAGACATGATCGACTTCAACAAGAAGTATTTCCGCCGCGACATCGGATTCGATTTGTAAAAAACAACCTACAATGATACGCCACGGCAGGTATAAATCTCCTATTTGCACGGTATACAGATCCTACAAAGCGATGATATATGCCCGCCGAACGGCAAAAGAACTGACAGACAAATGAGAAATAAAAGACTACAAAGTCAAGTGACGGCAGGACGGTGGACCCTGCCTGCCGTTATCTTCATCTGCGCCTTATGCTGGGTGTTGACTTACTTTTTATTTCCCGGCTCCATAGCCTCAACAGCAGTCGAAAACAGCTCTTCTTTCTTGCAATCCACCCGCGATTTACTACTTTCGGGATGGGCAGAGCGAATTGCCAGCTTCCTGGTTTACGCAATCATCGGCTACTTTCTGATAGAGCTGAACAACCAGTTCAGCATTATCCGTATGAGGGCCTCCATGCAGACAGCTATTTATTTCCTGCTGGTCACCGTCTGTCCGGGAATGCATTTACTATACACAGGAGACATTGTCGCGCTGGGCACTCTCATTTCTATTTATTTTCTGTTTAAAAGCTATCAGCAAGCACAAGCTGCGGGCTATTTATTCTATTCCTTCTTCTTTATCGGAGCAGGAAGCATTCTTTTCCCACAGCTCACCATCCTCTCGGCACTTTGGTTGCTCGAAGCCTACCGCTTCCAGTCGCTCACCCCACGTAGTTTTTGCGGTGCGCTGATCGGATGGATGCTACCCTACTGGATGCTGTTCGGACACGCCTTCTTCTATCATGAGATGGAGTTGTTCTATCGCCCTTTCAACCAGCTATTAGCCTTCGGAGAAGTCTTCAATTTGCAAATCCTTCAGCCTTGGGAATTGGCTATACTCGGCTATCTGCTCGTGATGTTTATCGTCAGTGCCGTCCATTGCATCGCTGCCGGATTTGAGGATAAGATACGCACGCGTGCCTATCTCCAGTTTTTGATAGACCTGACGCTCTTCCTGTTCCTGCTGATTGCCTTACAACCGACATATTGCAGTGCTCTGTTGCCCTTGCTTATCATAAGCAACAGCATCCTGATCGGACATTTCTTTGTACTGACCAATAGTAAAAGTTCGAATGTGTTCTTTATAATTTCACTGGTCGGCCTCATCCTCTTATTCGCTTTTAATATATGGACACTTTCGTAAATTCAATGATACAACTCCTCATAGAATGGGGACTGCCGGGATTATTCATTTCGGCTTTATTGGCCGGGAGCATTGTGCCTTTCAGTTCCGAACTGGTGCTGGTGGCACTGGTGAAACTCGGTTTGCCCCCGATAGCCTGTCTGATATCCGCCACTCTCGGCAATACAGTGGGCGGAATGACCTGTTACTACATGGGACGTTTGGGCAAAATTAGCTGGATTGAGAAATATTTCAAGGTAAAGAAAGAAAAGGTAGACAAAATGGTGAAGTTCCTGCAAGGAAAAGGGGCATTGATGGCATTCTTTACCTTTCTTCCTGCCATTGGGGAAGTGATAGCCATTGCACTGGGATTTATGCGAAGCAATATATGGCTGACTATCGTTTCCATGTTTGTCGGCAAACTGATACGTTATATCCTCCTCCTGTATGTGCTCGAAAGTGCCTGGGATGCTATGGCAGGGTAGGTGTTTTTTTAAAGTATTAAGTATTAGGTATTAAGTATTAAAGATTGGGTGATGAAAAGAATAATTGAGAAAACCGATGACGGGAGCGCTACTCTGTTTGTTCCGGAATTGAATGAGCATTATCATTCGACGAAAGGGGCACGCACGGAGTCTCAACATATTTTCATCGATATGGGGCTGAAAGCCTCTCCTGCTGCTACTCCACGTGTTCTTGAGATCGGCTTCGGGACAGGACTCAACGCTTGGCTCACCCTTGAAGAAGCGGAAAGAAGCAGACGAAAGATACACTATACAGGACTGGAACTCTATCCGCTGGACTGGCAGACAGTAGAACAGCTAGAATATATCTCCAGCGATGAGCTGCTTACCATACATCGGAAGCAGACAACAACCGACGAGCAATTTACCCCGGATGAAGAAGAACAACAATCGGCTATCGAATTGTTTAAGCTGCTTCATACATCGCCCTGGGAAAAAGACGTGCAGCTTACGCCACACTTCACCCTACGGAAAATAGAAACGGACGTCAATCAATGGATAATGGGAAAGCAGGAAGAGTCAAAAATGAACAGCACCAACAACAATGCAGTCATTCCTCAATACTCAACATTCAATTCTCCGTTTAATACAATCTATTTCGACGCCTTCGCCCCGGAAAAGCAACCGGAAATGTGGTCGCAAGAACTATTCAACCGCCTCTATGTTTTATTAGATAAAGACGGAATTCTGACCACCTACTGTGCCAAAGGTGTAGTACGCCGAATGTTGCAGACAGCCGGATTCATAGTAGAACGCCTTCCCGGACCTCCGGGTGGTAAACGGGAAATATTACGGGCCCGAAAACAAGAGTAGAAACAAGATAAGATTGAAAACCCGAAACAGAAAAAATCATGAAACAACAACTAAAAGATATGAGAACACTTATCCTTCTTGGTGCCTGCCTCCTGATGGCAGCCTGCACAGGACGTTCCTCCCAAGCAAGTAACGATGACGAGACAAAGCCGGTGATAACCGTCACGTTGGAACCGCAACGTTATTTCACCGAGGCTATTGCCGGAGATAAATTCAAAGTAGTCAGCATGGTGCCCAAAGGTTCCAGCCCTGAGACATACGATCCTATCCCCCAGCAACTTGTTTCTTTAGGAGACAGCAAAGCCTATTTCCGCATCGGATACATCGGTTTCGAACAAACCTGGATGGACCGCCTGATGAACAATACTCCCCATATCCAAGTGTTCGACACCTCCAAAGGAATCGACCTCATACTCAATAATGATGAGCATGACCATGCCCACGGACATAACAGTCATGACGGCCATATCCACGCCGTAGAACCGCACGTATGGAATTCTACCGGTAATGCTTTAATCATCGCCGGAAATACCTACAAGGCCCTCAGCCAACTGGATAAAGCAAACGAACCATACTACAGAAACCGTTACGATTCTCTCTGTCAGCGCATCCAGCACACCGACAGCCTGATTCGCCATCAACTCTCCACCCCCGAAGCAGCCAAAGCCTTCATGATTTATCATCCGGCCCTCTCCTACTTCGCCCGCGACTATGAGTTACATCAGATTTCGATCGAAGAAGGAGGCAAAGAACCTTCTCCCGCTCATCTGAAAGCCCTGATAGACCTATGTCAGGCGGAAAACGTACGCGTTATCTTCGTCCAACCGGAGTTTGACAAACGCAATGCGGAAACCATCGCACAGCAAACCGGGACGAAAGTGGTCCCTATCAACCCGCTAAGTTATGACTGGGAGGAAGAGATGCTGAACGTAGCCAAAGCCCTTGCGCCGCAAGCCGCCACCAAATAAACGTATAAAGAAAGAACCAATCAAGCCACTTCCAATAATGAAACCAATAATCGAAATAAAGAATCTTTCCGCCGGATATGACGGTCGCACTGTTCTCCACGATGTTAATCTAAGCATCTACGAACGGGATTTTCTAGGTATTATAGGTCCGAACGGAGGCGGCAAAACAACACTTATAAAGTGCATCCTCGGTCTGTTGAAACCAACCGGAGGAGAAATTATATTCCATACTCCCGAGAAGGCTCCCATAAGAACATCTACGGAAGGGACTTCGACAGAAACATCTGCCAAAAACTCCCACCAAAGTTCTTCCGCGAAATCCCAGCTTTTCCTCGGTTACCTACCGCAATATAGCACCATAGACCGGAAGTTCCCTATTTCCGTGGAAGAAGTGATCCTGTCCGGCTTGAGCATACAGAAGTCACTCACCTCCCGGTTCACTCCCGAACAAAGAGAGAAAGGCAAACAGATTATCGCCCGCATGGGACTTGAGGGGCTTGAGAGCCGTTCTATCGGACAATTAAGCGGCGGACAACTGCAACGTGCCCTGTTAGGACGTGCCATCATCTCGGACCCTGCAGTATTGATTCTCGATGAACCCAGCACGTATATCGACAAGCGTTTCGAAGCACGCCTTTATGAGTTATTGGCTGAAATCAATAAAGAATGTGCCATTATCCTTGTCAGTCACGACATCGGCACTGTATTGCAACAGGTAAAATCCATCGCCTGTGTCAATGAAACACTGGATTACCATCCGGACACGGGCGTCACTACCGAATGGCTGGAAAGAAACTTCAACTGCCCCATCGAACTATTGGGACACGGCACATTGCCTCATCGGGTTTTAGGAGAGCATCATCACCATCATTAAAGGAATCTATTTATGTAAAAAAGTTCATTGGTAGATTCGTGCAAACAAATTAGAGCAAACAATTCTTTATATAGTCCTCTATTTCTTGTGCAGTCACATCATAAACAGGTTCAAGCTGCTCAAAATGGGAATCCCTCGTAAAGCGGTTGCTATTAGTAAGCATTGCCAAAAGGTTCTTGGACTTCAGCTTGTGTCCGGAGTAGCTTAAAGCCAAAGATATTAAATCATTGACAGGCACACCGGATTTTAAGATAGTTTACCGGCTCACTTACCGGAGAATATTTAGGGCAAGCATAAAACGAAAATTTCACTCCTGACACAAGATATTCCACATGATCTATATCCAGAATATCTTTATGCTGAATCTCTCCAATCGTAGCTAGTTCTTTCTCTATCTGATACCAAGCTATTTCCATCTTCTCTATCTTGGAAGTACGCCACTTCATAAAATCCAAATCCTCACTCTGACGAGTTCCGATTTGTAAAGACAAGGCAGTTCCACCGACCAGAAGATAAGGTTTTATGCAATCCAATTGGGAAACCGCTTCAAAAATCTGCAGTGTGTGTGGAGCTAATCCTTTCATAGAAGTATTTTATTTAGGTGACGAGTAGCCATAGATTTTATATAAGCGTCCGGTTTCTTTGCTTTAAAATAGTACCATGCAAAAAAACGGTTCAACGTATAGAGATATTCCTCTTGTGGAATGAGATAATCCAGCCATACCTGCTTGATTTTCTTGAAAGGATAAACCAGAAAAAGCTGATTAATTTCCTCTAAATCAAGATGCAACAACGTTTTTTCAATCAGCATATCATCCGGAATATCTTTGATTGAATCTTCATTGTACGACCAGAAGCAATGTTCCTGCTTCAATTTCGACAATAGTTCCTGCTTTATAACATCAACAGACATAGGTTACTGTTTATTAGGTAAGACAAAAATAGTTGTTCTTTTTTGCATCTACAAATAAACCAATCACTTTTGAATAATACTAAACGTTCGATATCAGTATTTACTCTTTTTACGGTTATCCCCTTATTATTTCTGTAGTGTAGTATGTATATCTAGGGATACACATACTCAATATCCCAAACATATGTATACAGCAACCCGAATATTAATACCTGAAATCTCAACCATTAACAGCTGATATTACAAGTGTTAACACCTAACAGCCAAGCTATTAATAGTAAACTTCCGTTGTCTTAATAGTAAACTTGCTCTTCTCCAACAGGAAAGTTATGCTTGAGTAAGGATAAACTATAAACGCAAGTTACGTTTATAGTTTATGACTAATGAAAAAAAAGCAACTAAATGCCCCGTCAAGTCATAGAAATGCAATTCACATTTCTGCTTGGCGAGGCATTTTATCATTCTATTCTCTTATTCCAAAACTATTCTTTGTTCTTCTGCGTCACCTCAATGCCTTGCGGCCATACAGCCGGCGATGTATGTACATGAGCATCATTTCCATGTCCGGTGTAATCCTCGGCAATGTCACCATGCCCTTCGTTAAATTTCCAGTAAGCACAAAGTCCGGTAGTAGTAGGATCTACGTTATACATATTGTTGAAGATCTCCTGTTGGGTTCTCATTACGTTCCAAATGCGTACTTCGCAGATTTCACCATCGAGCTGGCGGGAGAAGTCCGTCATCTCACCATAAGAATGACCGATCTTGAACTTGAAGTCACCCTGCTTCTGCATACCCAAATTAATAGCTTCTCCTTTACCATAATCTTCAATACGGCTCTGTTCACGACCATCTACGTAGATAGCCGCCACTTTCTTTTCTGTATCGAACGTTACAGCCACATGATACCATTCGCCTTCCTGCAACAGTTTACTGTTGTCAGCGTTCGGGAATTTAATCTCATTGCACGAGAATTGCAGTTGTTGCGCCGGGAAGCCTGCGTCACCCAAACGGAATAGGCAATATTGTTCAATCCCCATAATAGTGGATATTTCCCTTGCAATTGTACCATTCTTAAAGTCATTTACACGGATAATAGCCTCATAAGTAAGTTGCTTCATGTTGTTCACCACACCAGCCGTAGGACTATCTTTATCGAAGCCCGGTACTTCAAAGAAATTGTTTTTCAAGTTGACAGCCGTAGTGATGGCACTGGAACGACGTACCACATAACAAATAGTCTTTGAACCACCTAGTGTACCCATGCCACCCGACACCTGGTCGATAGTGATGGGGAGCAAATAGCCTGCATCAATTTCAAGGTCAGTAAGACCGGAGAAGTCGATAGTGACAGGTTTGGAACTAATCTCACCTTGCGGGATAACAGTCTGACCTGCTGACAGCTTATAATGTTTGGCATCAAGCATGGTATAATTAGCACCAAGGCGGGCGTTATAAGTATTCACCAGCGAGGCGTCTACTTTAATACCTACATTGATATCCTCGCCTACAGGACGTGCCAACAAAGCGGAAATTTCCTTTTGTCCCGTCTCTATGGTACGGTTAAAAGTAAAATTGGACACGTCCTTTAGCTTGGCTGCATCCAGATAAACGACATTATCGAAAGGGGAAGCATTGCTATAGTCTTTATTATCACAGCCGGTGGCACATAACAACAGGGCCGTAGTTATGATAGCCGGTGAAATGACAGTAAGCATACCTCGAAGTATTTTTTTTGTTTTCATACCAGTTCGTATATTAAGTTTAATCAAAAACATAAATCACTTATGTGCCCTATTTATATAGCCGTCCGAACACAAAAAAAGACGGCAAATTTACATATCGAAATTACCGTCTGATATACTATTAAAGCTTTTACTATACTATTCTCTATTCCTGATCATCATTTTTCAGTTTCTTATGCTGAATAAAACCAATAGGATTACTTGGTCTTTCTTTCAATTTCTTTTGCGCCTGCAATTCGGCTAAAGTCTGATTTATAAGTTCCAATTGCATACGGGTATCATCATTAATATCATTATAATCAGCAAATACTTCTTCTATATAACCTTTCAGCTCCTCAACTTCGACTTGAAGTTCTGCAAGCTTATCTCTTTTCGGAAGATTTATCATTTGCCGAACGGCAACAAAGGCACGCATAATCCCCATATTTATTTGAATGGCAACTTTAGAGTTCAATACACTGCTAAGCATGGCTACACCCAACTCTGTGAATACATACGGATTACGTCTTAGTCCCATTTTTATAGCATTGGAGGTCACAAATTGTGACCTCCAATCTTGGGTTTCTTCACTCGAAAGCTGAAACATGAAGTCAGAAGGAAAACGTTCTATATTTCGTTTGACAGCCTGATTAAGCACTTTTGTCTGCACTCCATACATCTCTGCTAAATCACGGTCAAGCATCACTTTCTGACCTCTAAACTCATATATTTTATTTTGAATTATCTGCAATTGTTCCATCTTGTATGTCTGTTATAAATAGCTTCAAACTATTCATATTATATATCGGGGTCAAAAGTAATCAATAAGTTTAGATTGCAGTTACATTTTTACGAAAAGAATCCACAGCAAATGACAACTATCAACGGTAATTTCAATATGTCAAAGAACGAGTTTTTCCTTTATTTATGGAAAAAGTATTTATTGATAATATTCAAAGGAAAAATTACCAGTCTTTTCTGTAAGGATTCTTATCAGGACCAAACTTTAATTGATAATCCAGAAAATTTGCCCCATAAAAAGCATTTCCCCATACAAGCTCATCATTTACAAAATTCCAGCTATCACCCTCATCCATAAATGACTGAAAACTATACTCAGTCAACATAACCTTAACAGCTTGTTCATAGCCCCCATATTCAGTACCGATAAGGTCACCTCCATAAACTATAATGCTGCTCTTTTTATATCCTGCAGCCTTCCATTTTGCTATATTCTCTGCAGCAAGCTGTCTTATAGTGAGATTATTGTCAGAATAACAAGGTATATTTACACTTCCATAACAAGCAGGATCCAGTTCGGCAATAGGTTTACGTGAATATTTGCTATAAACTTGGATACCCTCCGGATTAGGGGTAATAGCTTCTACCACTTCTGTTGGCGAAAAGTAACCATGCCATGCATAATCAAGATATCTACCAGCTTCGATTCCCCCACATTTATTTACATCGTAGAAATATTCCGTAGCCTCTCCTTTATCAACCAGCGTTAACAACTTGTCCGGTAAAGCCTCGCGAAGAGCTTTTATCAGTTTGGGGTATGAAGTAGTATTCATTGCAGGCATCCCTGCCTTACCATATTTACTATCATCATCCCATAAGTTTACACCGTCCAAATAGTAACGTTCTATTATACTTTTCACTTGATAGACAAAATCAGCAATCTGCGCATCATTCATATTACAGAAGCCGATGCCTTTACCACCATTCTCAATACAAATACAAACTTTACTGCCAATTTCCTGAAGATGGCGAATGTATTTATCTCTATGTTCCAATACGTAAGACAGGTCACTTCCTGATGCGAGCAAAGCACGCTGGCTAACAGCATCGTAACCTATCGTTGCCCTTTTCAAGTTTACTATATGCCCCAAGCGACTATAAGGAGGAAGAGGGTATACTCCCTCATCTCTAATTGCCAATACGCCAGCTATTAAAGGACTATATGTTTCTGTATTTACATAAAACACTGTAGTTACACCAGACATTAGTGGCGGGATTTCTTGTGTTTGTCCCTCTTTATCAGGTTCACACATAGTAGTCTTTTCACGGAAATTCACTCTGTAATAAATTACTTGTTTATTCTCTTGTGCATCTACTCCTACCGGATTTTGTGTCAAAGCAATCGCTAACAAATAAAGTGTTTCAGGCTCCAATCCATCAGGAGAAAGAGTTATACTAATATTCCCGGACTCTTTCTTTCCAGCAGCCACAGTAAGCGAACCGCCATTTCCCAAAGTTACGTTAGCAGCAGGAAATTCTTTCATATCAGTTTCGTTGTCACTGTTATATTTAGCCACAAGCTCCGGAGACGGGATGGCTTTTACCGTAACAGCCGTTGTAGCAGGCTTTGTCAGTGCATAACATATCTCTTCAGTTACAGCTCCATCATCTTCGTACATGCTGACAGTAATCTTATTAGAAAATGTTTTTCCACTGTACAACTGCCCTCCGACGCTATTCATCGGCGTTTCATCCGGCAACTGCCCGGCAGGCATAGAAATATCATCTTCAGTACACCCCGCCATTGTTGCCATCAGCAGTGACAGCATCAGAAAGACGAAGTATTTAAATGGGTTATTTTTCATATCATTATAGTGTTTTACAGGTTTCACAATAAATAATCTCTTAGTTACACCCCCTTATTTGGATGGGTTCATTATTTGGATGGCTAACCGGCTAGTTTCATAATTCATCTTCGTATGATAGTAATCATCACCCAAAGCATAGATAGCAAGCCCGCCTACAGGCCCCAGAGAAACAACACGGTTTGTCATCTCGGTAACAGCATCCAATTTTTCACCTTCTTCATCCACTAGCTTCTCATTGATCTTGGCGGAGAGCAATAGTTTCTCTTTAGGGATTGAGAAGTTTTCTATCACGCCTGCCACATAGAGCTTTAAATCCACAGCAGAAGTAATCGTAACAGTATTCAATACTACATAATCCAGCTTATTCAGGTCAGCGGCATCAATAAAGGCGGGATCACCTTCAAATGCCAACAGTTTGCCATCGCCTACGGCGGCAGAGAGTTTGGAGACGATTAATTGGGCTGCTTCACGACGGGCAGCCTGTTCAGCTTCCGTTCCTCCATAAAGAGGAGTACCTTTAATGGCAAACCCATTCATCCCCAACTGGGAAGCGGCAGCAACAGCCTTATCCAACCAGGCACCCAGTTTGGCAGCATCGGTCAAGGCAGGCATTTGAGCCGTATAATCCACTAAATAGAGCACCTTGATACTCTTTTCCTGTAACAGGAGAATATCCTCATAGTCATAAGAAGTCAGTCTTTCAGGATGTGCCGGCGTTACGATGTCCAGTGAATCGGGCAATGAACGGAGGTAAGCACCTTCATTCTTCGACTTTTCGGCACTATTGTCGAAACTACCGTAAGTGACAAAGTGTTTGCTTTGTCTATACGTACGCAGCGCCTCCATGTAACGCGCCCAAAGTTCTGGATTCTGTTCTTTGGCATGCTGCGGGTCAATATCAACGGCTTTCTGATCGGTCCAGTCGCTGCACGAAGCGGTGATAAGCAATACCAGCAGCAGGAACAGATGAGTGAAGATGTTAGCAATGGAAATTCTCATATTCATATCTTCTTGTTTTAGTTTCTATATTTTCTTGTTTTCTAAATCTCATATCCAGTCTCGTGCCTCTACTGTCTTGGTTTCTTGTCCCACCAAAGAGAAGTAGCGCCATTATCAGGGCCACCCAGCAAGCCGACGGCCTCCAGAATATACTGGCGGTTACCGGAATATTCACTAGGCGGGTACCACAGGCGGCGTATCTTAGCCTTACTGTCATCGATAGTGCCACCACTGCTATTTACCACCACGGGCAGCAAATGCGGATAATCTGTACGGCGATATTCGCTCCATGCCTCTACCGTACAAGGAAACATAGCAATCCATTTCTGGGTAATGATACGCTCCAGATTCTTCTCGGCATATTCGGCACCCTCCTGCCAGGCAACAGTAATGCTGCTGACGGCTCCGGCTGAATAGATTCCATCCACAGGGTCAGTGTAGGCTTGCGGTGTGTTGGAGGCATTGGCAGCATAAGCAATGGCATCCGTGGCGGGAAGCCCATACTGCTCGAAAGAAAGAGCGATTGCTTCTTCATACAGCTCTTTGGCGTCGCCGCCCATCGACCAGTTGCGCAATGCGCCTTCAGCACGCAGGAACGTGACTTCGGCGGCCGTCATCCAAAGATAAGGACTGGAGGTGGAAATAATCGGTTTGCTATAACGGTCTATCACGCTTTCCTTGTTCGCCACGTCGATGCCTATACGGATACCAGCAAAACCAGATACTTTTATCGGCTTACCACCGACTGTTTCCGTGATTTCCACTTGAGTGAACATCTTATCCCTGCGAGGGTCCTGATAACCGTTCATGTAGCAAAGCAGATCGGCTCCTACCCGATGGTCGGACCAACCGTTGAACACCATCGAGGCACGATTTTCTTCCACTGTCATCTGGGCATTGTCGGTATTGGCAGTGAGCACTCCTGCATCTACGGCATCCTGTGCCACCTGTTGTGCCGTAGTAGGATCGACATAAGCCATGCGGATGGCCATACGCAACTTCAAAGAGTTGGCGTATTTGTACCACTTGCCAAGGTCGCCGTAATAAACGTCGTCGAACTTGCGGAATGCTTCAGTGCCCAGTGAGAGATTTTCTTTCAATACATCCGTCACTTCGTTCAGATCTTTCAGCATCTGCGCATAGACTTCCTCCTGCGAATCATAAGGCACGTTCAGCGAAACACCGCCCTGCTTATCTATTACCTTGCTATAAGGAATGGGACCATACATATCCGTCATACGGTGCATAATAGATACCCGCAGCAGTTTAGCAAGTGCCAGCGCCACAGGATCGTCGCTCTGATCCTGCAAAGCACGGTAAAGCGGATAAGACTGGGTGAAAATATCACCGAACGTCTTGTCCTGCCAGTCGACAGACGGATTATAAGTTTCAAATTTATCTGTACGCGCGAGCGTAGTTCCGAAATATCCGGCAAACGGACCTGCCGCCAACGCCTCGATAAACTGATAGAGATGCTCTTCGGTGGGAACCACCAGCCCTTGCAAACCTCGCAAAGTAGAACCTATGTTATAGTTCTCACGTCCCTGCTCCCCCTTAGTCACTTCGTATTCCTTGCGGTTGATTTCATCGAAGTTAGCCGTGCAGGCTGCTCCGCCAACCAGAAGAAGTCCCAGGGAAAATATCTTTAAAAAAGATTTCACTTGTTTCATACGATCCGATTTAATGGATTAAAAGTTTATTTTCACATTCACGCCGATATTACGGGTACTCGGCAGCATGAAGTTATCGATGCCCTGATAGTAATTGCCTGTATTAGCTACAGCTTCAGGGTCGAAAGGTGCACGGCAATAAATCATCCACAGATTACGGCCTACCACAGAGACATTGATGTCACACACATTTCCCAACCACTTGCGTGGAATGGTATAACCCACGCTAGCTTCTTGCAAACGCACGTTAGTGGCGCTAAAAGTGTAATACTGCGGCAATCCGCTACTGTTACCGATGAGGCTGTAATACGTTTGCGCATCTACCAAAGTACGTCCGTTAAGCAATACACCTCCATTATCACGGGCCTGTGCCGAACGTTCGGAGACTCCATACTGATCCATTGCCGCCTGTGTGGCAGAATAAGCAATACCTCCGATACGTGCCGTAAAGAGTGCACCTAGACTGATTCCACGCCACTCGAAACGATTGCTCCATGCCAGATTGGCTTTCGGGAATACGCTGCCCAGCTTAATGTCGGGTAGGTTGTCTTCAGTGGTCAGCGCACCGGAAGGGTCAATCTCCACCATGCCACTATTATCCCGTTTCAGGTCACTTTGCGTATAGAGGTCACCCAATGTTCCCCCTTTCTTCAAAATGAAGCGTGCCCTGCCCAATCCTCCTACATCCAAACGATTTTGTGTGATAGGCAATCCCGTTTCAGGATGGATATAATAGGTCACTAAGTCTATTATCTTATTCTTGTTGTGGGAAAGGGTGAAGTTGCTCTCCCAATGAAAATTATTGTTCCATGTATGTCCGTAACCCAATGAAAGTTCCACACCGGAGTTGCGCACATATCCTGTCTGGAGATAAATCTTGCTGTAACCGGAAGATACGGAGACTTTCGGGTCGAAGGTCTGGTTTAAAGTATTCGCCAAATACCATGAGAAACCGAGGCTAAAGTCCTTGAAAAGACGCATATCCAGCCCAAGTTCCCATGAGTTGGTACGCTCCGGTTTCAGGTCTTTGATAGGGTAATGCGTCTTGGGTTTCCATTGCTGGTTGGCCTCATCGTATTCGTAAGTAGGCGACGTCAGGTTACGGGGATAAGGCATACCAACGGAACTGAAAGAGCCGCGCACCTTCATATAGTCGATAAATTCCGGCAAAGTCAGCATTTCGGAGATAACACCCGAAAGACCTACGGACGGATAGAAGAAACAAGACGTAGAAGAGTTGGCAAGCTGCGAAGCCCAGTCGTTTCGCCCGGTCAGTGTGAGATAGAGCATACTCTTCCAACCCACTTCCACACTGGCGAAAACAGATTGCGTCTGCTCCTGCCATTCATCTTGACGGGCTTTCTTCTTTGTGTTGTCGAGGTCGAACACATTAAACACGTTCGGTATTCCCTTTTCACGAATCGGCCCACGATAGCTTAAATCTTCGTATCTGTTGTTCACTATGCTGGCACCCACGTTTGCTACAAGCGAGAAGTCGGCAAAACGCTTGTTGATGTTGGCAAGCACGTCAGCATACGTCTGTGTTTCGTCAGGCTTGGAGATGGTATAGTGTCCCTGCGTACTCTCTTCCGTAATCGTAAGGTTGGAGCTGGCGTAGAGTTTCTGTTCATACTTGGTGTGTGTGTTATCCACACGTACACGTCCTGATATATTCAACCAGTCGGTAATGTCATAGCTCAATTGAGCAGACAGCATATAACGCTTCTTCTGATTCAGACGCAGATTACGGTAAGCAATCCAGTAAGGATTCTGCATACGGTAGTCACCTTCGCCCTGCGGCCAGAACATCGTATTGATTTTGCGTGCCGGATCCCAACGTTCGAACACTTTGACAAGTCCGAAGTCATCGCCACGCGGGAACAAATAAACAGGTACAATGGGATTGGAATAAATCCCCTGATTCGTCATGTTGCGGTCGTTCTGAATAATGTAGCTAGCTCCTATGTCAAGTTTCATTCGATCATTCAGGAAATTCGTCGTATTGCGGAAAGTAAAATTAAAACGGTTATAACGATTGTTGGGAACAATGCCCTCGGAGTTGACCGACGCCACCGAAAAGAAGGTCTGGTTCTTCTCCGTACCGGTAGAAAGGGTGACAGAATTGGTGAAGATCAGTCCTGTATCAAAGAAATCTTTCGGTTCATAATTGGTGCGGGAGGCGTCATTCAACTTCGCTCCCCAGCTTAGGATGGTAGAACCTCCGTCTTTCCCACGGCTTCCCGTCCCGTAGCGGTTTTGGAATTCAGGAAGCACGAAAGGACGGGCAAATTCAGTATTGCTGTTCACCGTCACTTGCAACTTGCCTACTTGCCCGCGCTTGGTAGTAATAACAATCGCACCATTGGCGGCATTACTACCGTAGAGTGCGGCTGCTGCGGCACCCGTCAATACGGAGATGCTCTCGATATCGTCCGGATTAATGTCGGCAATGCTCTCCGTAGCACCCCGTGAGTCGAACTCCATTCCACCGCCGCCACCAAAGTTATACATCGGTATACCGTCGATGACGTAAAGCGCATTACTGCTTTGTTCGATAGATTTCGCACCACGCATCACTACCTTGCTGGCTCCACCTACACCGGAAGAACTGCTGTTGATAGTAACACCTGCCACCTTACCATTCAGGCTGTTGATGAAATTAGCATCTTTAATGCCGGAGATTTCGTCCGCTTCCACCTGTTGCACATTGTAGCTCAAGGCTTTCTGCTCGCGCTTGATGCCGAGAGCAGTCACAACTACTTCATTAAGTTGTTCTACTGCGGCAGCAAGTACTACATTGTACACGTTCTTGTCCGTGACCTTTACACTTTGGGAAGTATAACCCACATAGGTAAAGTTGAGTATACTGCCTGCCAGAGCTTCGATAGAATAGTGTCCGTCAATGTCCGTAATGACCCCGCTGGCAGAACCTTGCACCTGGATATTGACACCGATAAGCGGCTCACCCGTTTCGTCCGTCACTTTTCCTTTGATTTGTTTATCGGAAGATGGTTTTTCTTGTACCGGTTGAGGGATAATCTTGATGTATTTCCCTTTCAATTCGTAGGTACAGCCTGTACCTTTCAGGATAGTAGAGAGAGAATAATCCAATCCGGCTTTATTCAGATTGAGATTGAGGGCAGGTTTGTCACGCAGCAGCGAGTTGTTGTATCCGATGGACAGTCCCGACTGCTTTTCCACTTTCTTCAATGCTTCAATGACGGTGATATTGTTTTCACGGATGGTAATCCGCACGTCATTTTGAGCAAAAGCTGTTACTTGTAGCAAAAATAAGCAGAAAAAGAGTAGAAAACTTCTTCTTACACCTCGCTTATCCGCTATAAATGTGTAATTTTGTAGCATTAACTTTTAAGTATTAGTTTGTTAACTAGGTTGTTATTCACGTAGATCAGATCAACAGAGCATAACACTCTGATGCAGAAAAGTTGATTATTTCATATCCGGGATGGAGTGGCGCTCTGTTCCGGATACTTTTTTCTCATGGGCGGTAATTGTGTTTTTAAGTTATTGATTTATTTTCCGTGTGATGTAACATTTATCTCCTTCTATCTTGAATTTCAAATTGCCCGCCACATCGACAATGATATCCATGACTTCCGCCAGAGGTGCTTTATCCTTGAACCGGAAACTCAATCGGTCTTTCTTCAATTGATTCAGACTATAGACAAACGTATAATCGTATTTCCGTTCCAGTACGCGTATAATATCTTCCACTGTCATTTCGTTGAATACCAGTTCACCCCGCTGCCAGGCTGTGACATCTGCCATATCGGGATGCACCACCCGGAACCGACGATTCTCTTTGTCATACGTCAACTGTTCGTCAGGCCGCAATACGGTCCGCCGGGTCAGATTTCCCCACTCTACCAATACACTGCCCGACAGCAATGCTGTGCTGACTTCCGGATTCTCGGGATAGGCACTGACATTGAATTCCGTTCCCAAAGCAGTCACCTGAAAATCATCCGACTTTACAATGAAAGGGTGTTTCTTGTCGGGCTTTACTTTAAAGTTGGCTTCACCAACCAAGTAAACGCACCGCTCTTTTCCGGTAAACTGTTTCGGATATAACAAAGTACTTTTTGAATTTAACTGAACCTGACTGCCATCCGGAAGAGAAAGATGCCGCATTCCCGCCACCGGAATGAATTCCTGTATAAGGTCATTCTGCGTTCTCTCCGCCTGCATCACCAGATAACCAAGAGAAACGGCAATCAACAGCAGAACAGCCGCTACGGACTGCCAAAGACGCAATATCCGGATTTTACGATTAGAAGTTGCAGGAAGCGTAGAGACTGTGTGAAAGCCGTTATTCCGCTTCCATCGTTCGAGCTCTTTCTCCACATGAGACACTTCGCCCATAGCGTGCGCCGCCGCCCAGATTTCTTTTAAGGCTTTGTCCTTTTCTACGGCATGCTCCTTGTCCGTCAACCATCCGTAGACATTCTGCCGGATGGTTTCCGAATAATTATTCTTAGTGAACGAGGTCAGTATCTGCCGAAAATAATTCTTCATATCGTTGTGCTATTAGTAGTGAATCTATATATAGCACGACACAACTATGAAGAGTACTCAAATGAAATGAAGAAAAAACAAAATATATACGATTTTTTTTAGTTCGAGCAAGGAAAGATAGATTTGACGCTCTACGGTACGCACTGAAATATCAAGCTTTTCCGCTATTTCCAGATTACTCATTCCATGAAGACGACTCATCTCGAAAATCAGCCGGCGGCGCTCGGGGAACTGTTCAACGGCCATTTGCAGAGCCAATCGTATTTCTTTATAATAGATGGCGTCCAACGTGTCATCCGACGGAGACAAGTCCTTGAAAAGGTTTTCTTCCATCTGTGCCTGTTGGTAAGACCGCTCTATGCGCTTATGCTTGAGAAAATCAAAAATGGCATGTTTGGTCATAGCATAGATATATTTGTCTATCCCGGGGTTGTCCTGCCAAATCTGCGGTTTGGCCCATAGTCGTGTGAAAACCTCCTGCGCGATGTCATCCGCGTCCTGCCCTGATTTGAGGAGCATCAACGCAAACTTCTTCACTAGTGAATAGTGTGCCTTGAAGACCAGATCGAATTCTTGTTCCAGCTTTACGTCCTTGTCCATTACTTCACAAGCATTTATTGTCAGTAAGCAAAAGTAGAAAAATAAATCGAAAGAGATAGTAAATCACCTCTCCGTTACTTAATATTTCTTACTTTCTTCCTCATTATCCTTACAAATCACTATCTTTGCGACCTCATAATTTGTTTTTAACGAATAAACTACGATAGTGCTAATGAAACAGTACAGAACCGTAAACAACCTTATGGGTTGGCTTACATTCATCATTGCGGCAACCGTCTACTGCCTGACAATAGAACCGACCGCAAGTTTCTGGGATTGCCCGGAGTTCATAACCACCGGCTATAAACTGGAAGTCGGACACCCGCCCGGCGCACCTTTCTTCATGCTAGTGGCGAATCTGTTCTCTCAATTTGCTTCCGACGTAACAACTGTTGCTAAAATGGTGAATTACATGAGTGCCCTCATGAGTGGCGCCTGTATTCTGTTCCTTTTCTGGAGCATCACCCACCTGGTACGCAAACTGATTATCACGGACGAAAACAATATCACTAAAGGACAGCTTATCACAATTATGGGTAGCGGACTGGTGGGCGCACTGGTCTATACGTTCAGTGACACATTCTGGTTCTCGGCTGTAGAAGGTGAAGTATACGCTTTCTCCTCCCTGTTTACCGCTGTCGTTTTCTGGTTGATTCTGAAATGGGAAGATGTAGCCGACCAGCCTCATAGCGACCGTTGGATCATCCTCATCGCCTATCTGACCGGATTGAGTATCGGTGTGCACTTGCTGAACTTGCTTTGTCTGCCTGCCATCGTATTGGTATATTACTACAAGAAAACTCCGAATGCTACCGCCAAAGGTTCGTTAATTGCGCTATTAGGTTCAATGGTGCTCGTTGCAGCCGTGCTTTACGGCATCGTACCGGGTATCGTGAAAGTAGGCGGCTGGTTTGAACTGTTGTTCGTCAACGGACTCGGAATGTCGTTCAACTCGGGCGTAGTGGTTTATATCATTCTGCTTGCGGCCGCTCTGATCTGGGGTGTATACGAAAGTTACACCGAAAAGAACAAAGCCCGCATGGCTATCTCCTTTATCCTGACGATCGCTTTGCTGGGTATCCCATTCTACGGACACGGAGCCAGCAGTATCATCATCGGTATTCTGATTATCGCCGCACTGGGACTTTATCTTGCTCCGGGTGTACAGGCTAAAATCAAAGAGAGATGGCGTATCACCGCCCGCACCATGAACACGGCATTGCTGTGCACCATGATGATCGTAATCGGGTATTCTTCTTACGCACTGATCGTTATCCGTTCTACTGCCAACACTCCGATGGACCAAAACTCACCGGAAGATATATTCACACTGGGCGAATACCTCGGTCGTGAACAATACGGAACCCGTCCGCTTTTCTACGGTCCTGCCTACTCTTCGAAAGTGGCACTCGACGTGAAGGACGGTTATTGTATTCCACGCCAATCGGAAGCCGGAAGCAAGTTTGTCCGTAAGGAAAAGACTTCTCCCGACGAAAAAGACTCTTATATCGAACTTCCCGGACGTGTGGAATATGAATATGCACAGAATATGTTTTTCCCGCGTATGTACAGTTCGTCACACGCACCGCTCTACAAGCAATGGGTAGACATCAAAGGGCATGACGTTCCTTACGACCAGTGTGGAGAAATGGTGATGGTGAATATGCCTAACCAATGGGAAAATATCAAATTCTTCTTCTCTTACCAGTTGAACTTCATGTACTGGCGTTACTTCATGTGGAATTTTGCCGGACGGCAGAACGACATACAGGGTAGCGGAGAAATTGAACACGGTAACTGGATCACCGGTATTCCGTTTATCGATAACCTGCTGGTAGGTAATCAGGAACTGCTTCCGCAGGATCTCAAAAACAATAAAGGTCACAATGTATTCTACTGTCTGCCGCTGATTCTCGGCTTAATCGGACTCTTCTGGCAGGCTTATCATAGTCAGCGGGGTATCCAGCAATTCTGGGTGGTCTTCTTCCTGTTCTTTATGACAGGTATCGCCATCGTGCTCTACCTTAACCAAACCCCTGCACAACCCCGTGAACGAGATTACGCGTATGCCGGTTCGTTCTACGCCTTTGCCATCTGGGTAGGTATGGGAGTGGCAGGTATCATCCGTATGCTGCGAGAATACTGCAAGATGCAGGAACTTCCGGCAGCCGTACTGGCTTCAGTGCTCTGTTTGTTCGTCCCCATCCAGATGGCGGGACAGACCTGGGATGACCACGACCGTAGCGGACGCTTCGTTGCCCGTGACTTCGGACAAAACTACCTGATGACCTTACAAGAGAAAGGGAATCCGATTATTTATACCAATGGTGATAATGATACTTTCCCATTGTGGTACAACCAGGAAACGGAAGGCTTCCGTACAGATGCCCGCACCTGTAACCTAAGTTACTTGCAAACAGACTGGTATATTGACCAAATGAAACGTCCGGCCTACGATTCTCCGTCGCTTCCTATCACTTGGGACCGTGTGGAATATGTGGAAGGACAAAACGAATATATCCCTATCCGTACGGAAATGAAAGCCTTCATCGACAGCTATTTCAAACAGGCAAACGAACTGGCTGCACAGGGAGACACTACTATACTGTCACTCGTTCACTCCATCTTCGGTGAGAATCCTTATGAACTGAAGGAAATCATCAACCGCTGGATGCTAGGCAAGAACGACCAACTGAAAGAGCTTCTCAAAAAGACAGGAAAAGATATCCAACTGCCGCTGATCCCTACGGACAGCATCGTAATGAAGGTGGACAAAGAAGCCGTACGCCGCTCCGGCATGAAGATACCGGAAGCTTTGGGCGACTCTATCCCCGAATACATGACAATCACCCTTAGAGACGCCAACGGCAACCCGAAACGCGCCCTCTACAAGAGTGAACTGATGATGCTCGAAATGCTTGCTAACGCTAACTGGGAACGTCCTATCTATATGGCAATCACCGTAGGAAGCGAAAACCATCTGGGTATGGGTAACCACTTTATGCAAGAGGGTCTTGCCTACCGTTTCACGCCATTCGATACAGACAAACTGGACAGCAAGATTGACAGCGAAAAGATGTACGACAACCTGATGAACAAGTTCAAGTTCGGTGGTATCGACAAGCCGGGTATCTATATCGACGAGAACGTGATGCGTATGTGCTACACGCACCGCCGTATCTTCACACAACTCGTAGGCCAGCTTATCAAAGAAGGCAAGAAGGATAAGGCACTTGCCGCACTCGACTACGCTGAAAAGATGATTCCATCATACAACGTACCGTATGACTGGGCAAACGGCGCCTTCCAAATGGCAGAATCTTATTACCAACTGGGACAGAACGAAAAAGCCAACAAGATCATCGACGAGCTTGCCAACAAATCGCTCGAATACATGATCTGGTATCTTAGCCTAAGTGACAGCCAGCTTGCCATCGCCAGCGAAAACTTCGTGTACAACGCCAGCTTGCTTGACGCCGAAGTCCGCTTAATGGAAAAATACAAATCAGAAGAACTCGCAAAACATTACTCTACACAACTCGACCAACTTTATAACGAGTACGTGACGAGAATGAAAGGGAAATAAATATTAAATATTTAGGTAGTAAGTAGTAAGTATTATCATAGCTTTCGATATGTTTGCCACACGGATAATACTTAATACTTATTACTTAATACTTGTTTAACACAGACTCTCATGTTTATAGAACAACCACCTTGGCTTTTCCGGGCGTTGTATCCACAAGCCATCTTCAGGATGGACCCGAGCGAACGGGCAGTCTATCTGACTTTCGATGACGGACCTATCCCCGAAGTAACTCCCTGGGTAGTGGAACTACTGGAAAAGCATCATATTAAAGCTACCTTCTTTATGGTAGGCGACAATATACGCAAGCACCCGGATGAATACCGGATGGTGGTAGAACACGGACACCGCATCGGCAACCATACCTTCAACCACATCCGTGGATTTGAATATTCCAATCCGGATTACCTCGCAAACGCCAGAAAGGTAGACGAAATTATTCATTCCGACCTCTTCCGTCCGCCACACGGACACATGGGGTTCCGGCAGTATTATACCTTGCGCTATCATTACCGCATTATCATGTGGGATCTCGTGACTCGTGATTATAGTAAGCGAATGCGTCCGGAACAAGTATTGAACAATGTGAAGCGCTATGCACGCAACGGTTCCATCATCACTTTCCATGATTCACTGAAGTCCTGGAATAATGGTAACCTGCAATATGCACTTCCTCGTGCCATTGAATTCCTGAAAGAGGAAGGGTATGAATTCAAGGTGTTATAATAACAACCTTTGAGGAAACGGAAACTTCGAAAAGAACAGAGACTCCTGAAAAGAAAGTCTCCAATGAGCCAAAAAGCTCCCTGATAAGAAGAAAAAAATATAAGCCGAGGTCTTGCGCCCCGGCTTTTGTAGTTTAAAGCCTGTTTCGTGCCCGAAATTGGGAGATCGCTCCTCTTTCTTAACCGTATACCGTATAAGCAATTCAGCACATTAATATGCCACCGTCAGCGGAGTGCGCAACTTCTGCGCATATTCAGCCATATATTTATTCCAGGCATCCGGAGTCTTGATAGCAGCCTTATCCCAGGCAGAACCCCAGTAATAAGTATATTCAGAACCCGGCTCATATTCGCTGACAGCCAATACGTGACCGTCGGCTCCGCCGCGTTCTTTCTTTTCCTTTTCAGAAAGAAGAACCACTTTCGCTTCTTTCACCTGTGCAGGAAATGCAGCACCGACAAATATCTTGCCGTTTGCACCACTACGATCTGTTGTAGGATCTACGTAAGTGATATAACCATTGGCAGCATCTGCCACAGTCGCACCGTCCGGTTCACGCAACACAAGTCCGGTAGTCACCGGCATTGCTTCTTTCAGATTGGTATATGAAACAATCGTTTTGTTGAGATAAGAACCTGCATCCAGAGAGATCACACGTGTTTCCACTACATTTGAGTCTCCACGGACTACCAGCGGATTAAATTCCAGCTTCACCGTGAAACGCAACGGGCCATTATCAAGAATTTCCTGTGTACGATAGCAATATGGATAAATAATAGTGTCACCCGCCATCAGAGCAGCAACACCGGCACCCAACGTAGGTCCTACGGCATAGCAATCCATGCCATATCCGTGATCGATATGGTAAGAGATAGCGTTTTGCAGTTCGGAAGCTGCTTTAGGATCTGTCTTTTTCAATTCAGCTATCTTGGCACGCTTTTCAGGATTCAGTTCTTCAGCATAGAGAGATTCCAGAATCGGCTCTGTTGTGTTGTACTTCGTGAAAAGGTCGTAGCCGAAACCACGCTCTCCGCGGGCTTGCAAAGCAGGACCATACGCACGGAATCCGCCAAGATCATTCTCCCAGGCAACGTCGTCCAGACGTTCGGGATAATATTTACCGCAAGCAACGACATCGAAAGGTGCCGGTGTACCCGGTTGAATAGTATAAATAGCCGTCCCGTTCGCTTCTACTGCAACGGGGAAAACAACCTTTTCGTCATACGTCACCTGATAAGGCACTTGCTGACCGTCAACATCAAGCACTACAATCTGCGCTGTATCTGCCAGTTTCAACTTGGCAACAACATCGCTCATCGGCACTTCAACCATCTCTCCCACCCGTTCAAGAGCCAACGGATTGGTCACTGTGATTGTCATTGACTGTTTACTGTCGGCACAAGAAGCAAACACTATCAAGGCTACAGCAAACAGAATTAATATCTTTTTCATAATTAGTCTACATTGAATGAATAATATATATTTTGCAAATAGAGGCCATTATATCCGCACCTGTTGGATATATAGATCCACCGTGCCAGCCATATATGTCCACCGTATTGGATATATAGATTCACCACGGTGGGTATATATATCCAGCAAGTCGGTCCTATAGCTCCTGCAAAGGGAATGATAAAAAATAAGGTGACAGATGAAAAGAGGATGCTCTTTGCCATTCTATCACCTTATCGGAATCTCTTCTATCTTACATTATTTCGGCTGTTTTCCGATATAAGCAAGGATACCACCATCTACATAAAGAACGTGGCCGTTGACAGCGTTAGAAGCTTCAGAAGCAAGGAACACGGCAGGGCCTGTCAGTTCTTCAGGATCCAACCAACGACCGGCAGGAGTCTTGGCGCAGATGAATGAATCGAATGGGTGACGGCTTCCGTCTGCTTGTTTCTCACGAAGAGGAGCAGTTTGCGGAGTAGCGATGTAACCCGGACCGATACCGTTACACTGAATGTTGTATTCACCATATTCAGAGCAGATATTGCGAGTCAGCATCTTCAGACCACCCTTAGCGGCAGCATAAGCGGATACAGTTTCACGACCCAGTTCGGACATCATAGAGCAGATGTTGATGATCTTACCTGCACGTTTTTCCATCATAGCAGGCAGAACAGCCTTAGCAACGATGAACGGAGCATTCAAGTCGATGTCGATTACACGACGGAAATCAGCAGCATCCATCTCGTGCATAGGAACACGACGGATAATACCTGCGTTATTTACAAGGATATCAATTGTACCTACTTCTTTGGCAATCGTAGCCACCATAGCTTGAACAGCCGGTTCGTCTGTCACG
This sequence comes from Bacteroides sp. 1001136B_160425_E2, assembly GCF_015559655.1. Lineage (NCBI taxonomy): Bacteria > Pseudomonadati > Bacteroidota > Bacteroidia > Bacteroidales > Bacteroidaceae > Bacteroides > Bacteroides sp. 1001136B_160425_E2. The sequence continues at coordinate 115,011 of NZ_JADMQH010000018.1, forward strand.
TCACATACATAACCGTGAGCTTTGATACCTTTTTCTGCATAAGCTGCCATTCCTTTGTCTACCAACTCTTGATTGATGTCGTTAAAACAAACAGTTGCACCTTGTTCCGCGAATGCAGAAGCAATAGCAAAACCGATACCATAAGAAGCACCTGTAACGAGCGCTACTTTACCTTCCAAAGAAAAATTCAAATACTGATTCATAATTCTTTTTATTATTAAATTAGGAAAACTATTGGATTTTGTTATTTCAAGTCTGTAATCAACGAGAAGTCCTGATCGCCATAGTCGAGGTTCTCACCACCCATTCCCCAGATAAAAGTATAGTTGTGGGTAGCAGCAGCCGAGTGGATGGACCATTCGGGTGAAAGAACTGCCTGATCGCCTTTCATCCATACGTGACGTGTTTCGCCTACCTCACCCATAAAGTGGCAGATAGCATGATCTTCGGGAATCTCGAAATAGAAGTAAGCTTCCATACGACGGCTGTGTACGTGGGCCGGCATCGTGTTCCATACACTTCCCGGAGCCAGTTCCGTCATGCCCATCTGCAACTGGCAGGTGGGTAACACCTGATTCACCAGCATCTTATTGATATTACGGTGGTTGGAGCCTTCCAAAGAACCCATTTCGGCTACTACGGCATCGGCTTTCGTCACCTTGCGGTCGGGATAGTTGCGATGTGCAGTCAGTGAGTTGAAGTAGAATTTGGCAGGATGGGCTGCGTCTTTGCTTTCGAAAGTCACTTCACGATCACCCGAACCCAGATAAAGAGCTTCTTTATAGTCCAGTTCGAACTCCGCGTCGCCTGCTTTCACAATACCGGGACCGCCGACATTGTAGATACCCATTTCGCGACGAGTGAGGAAGAACGGAGCTTTCAGCGGATCGATTGCTTCAAGCGCCAGCACCTCTCCTACCGGCAGCGCGCCACCTACCACCATACGGTCGTACATGGAATATACCATATTCACTTCATTGGGGACAAATATCTTTTCGATTAAGAAATCTCTACGAATTCTTGTAGTATCATAACTTTTTGCATCTTCAGGATGCGCAGCATAGCGAATTTCATAGTTCGTTTTCATACCTTTTTATTTATAGTTATTGAATAAGTTCTCTTTCTACGTGCACTTCGTTTACGTACACGATGCAAAAATAGCAAAAGAAAACGGGTTTACCTTGCAATTTTGTTCCAATTATCCCCCAAAAATGTCCAGAATCTGTGCAATGTACACTTTTTTAACGAACTATAATACGATTTGGGAGAGATTTCTACCTAATACAGTTTGAACCTTCCATAATAAAATACAAGCTATTCAACGACCAACACGATAAGCATTAAAATAGTCAATATAACGAATAAAATAAGATTAATGAATTCTATATACGTTGATCCCTATATACTTTAACTTTATAAGGATATACAAAAACGACGACTTTAGAGTCACGAAAGAAAAAGCCCCGAAAGATGTCTCTTTCAGGGCTTTCTTCGTTGGACTACCAAGATTCGAACTTGGACAAACAGAACCAAAACCTGTTGTGCTACCATTACACCATAGTCCAAACTTATGTGCTTTCTGTTAAAAAGCGGTGCAAAGATAGAGGTTTGCAAGCAAACCTCCAAATATTTCGTTCACTTTTTTACGTTCTATCGAGTGAATCGTGCATTATTACTTTGCAATCAGCAAATAATAATTCTTTTTACCGCGCTGAACAAGCAGATATTTCTCATCGAGCAGGTCAGCAGTTGTGATGACCTGATCAAAGGCCGTTAGCTTCTCTTTGTTCAACGAAACGCCGCCGCCCTGAACCAACTTACGCATTTCACCTTTCGACGCAAATACGGCCGCATTATCAACGAATAGATCGACAGCCTTCACTCCTTCTGCCAATGCGTCACGTGAAATCTCAAATTGAGGTACTCCTTCGAATACAGCAAGAAGAGTATCTTCATCCAGTTTACGTAAAGCTTCCGAAGTCGCATTACCGAACAATATGTTCGACGCGTCTACTGCTGCGTTATAATCATCTTCAGAGTGAACCATCACAGTCACTTCCCTAGCCAGACGTTTCTGAAGGAGACGCAAATGCGGAGCTGTCTGATGCTCGGCAATCAACGCTTCAATTTCTTCTTTTTCGATAGAAGTGAAGATTTTGATGTAACGTTCGGCATCGGAGTCGCTTACATTCAGCCAGAACTGATAGAATTTGTAAGGTGAAGTATAACGAGGGTCCAGCCAGATATTTCCGGATTCTGTCTTACCAAACTTACCTCCGTCAGCTTTTGTAATCAGCGGGCAAGTCAATGCGAACACCTCTCCCCCATTGGTACGGCGGATCAATTCGGCACCGGTAGTGATGTTTCCCCATTGGTCGGAACCACCCATCTGAAGCTTACAGCCCTTCGTTTCATACAAATGAAGGAAGTCATATCCTTGAAGCAACTGATAAGTGAACTCGGTAAATGACAATCCATCACGCGCTTCACCATTCAGACGGCGTTTTACAGAGTCTTTTGCCATCATATAGTTCACAGTAATGTGCTTACCTACTTCGCGAGCAAAATCGAGGAAAGTGAAATCTTTCATCCAGTCATAATTGTTCACCAGTTCGGCACGGTTAGGTACATCCGACTCGAAGTCGAGGAACTTGGCAAGCTGTTTCTTGATACACGCCTGATTGTGACGCAATGTTTCCTCGTTCAGCAGGTTACGTTCTGCTGATTTTCCGGAAGGGTCTCCAATCATACCTGTAGCGCCACCGATCAGTGCCAACGGCTTATGACCGCAGCGTTGGAAATGACGAAGGATCATCACTCCACAAAGGTGACCAATGTGTAGCGAATCGGCAGTCGGGTCGATACCCAAATAGGCAGTCACCTGCTCTTTGCTTAACAACTCTTCTGTTCCCGGCATGATGTCCTGCAACATGCCACGCCATCTCAATTCTTCTACAAAATTCATCGTATTACTCTTTAATTATTTGGTTTTTATTGTATTTCAATCCCATGTGCGACAAAAGTACGACTCTTTCTCGGAAGATACAACTCTTACGCCCTAAAAAAGACATTTTGAATATTTCGGCGGATCGTCTCACGCAACACTTCCCTTTCTACCCCACGCACTTTGGCTGCCCGACACAGGATATCTTCAATATCAAGCGAACTGTTGTCCGTTTCCAGAAACAACCGTTCGTCGGGTACTGTCTGCATTGTTTCATCAGGATAATATTCTCCAAAAGAGAGATAAAAACCCTTTCTCAACAACTGCATCGCCTGCTCCGGTTTCCCACGAAAACCATGCCATATCCAAGCTTGTTGAGGATGAAATTCTTTTTTCACTGCCAACAGTTCGTCCATTGCTTTCACGCAGTGGATAATCAACGGCAAATCGCACTTTTCCGATAATTTTACCTGTTCCTTAAACAGGGCTAACTGAAGTTCTACCGGAACTGCTGCCAATTTATCCAGCCCCGCCTCTCCTACGGCTACAAGCTGTTTTCTCCGCAACTGCCGCTTAAGATAATCCAATAGCTGCCCGGCATTATGTTCTGTCAACTCCCAGGGATGAATGCCGGCAGAACAATAATATCCCCTATCCACTTCTACCTCTCCTGCGAGAGGTATATACAATGAAGAGTCCGCCAACAACGGATAATTGATGATGGATTTTCCCAAGGAATCAGCCTCCAGTTTATGAGTATGAATGTCCAAAATGTCAGTCACATTCTTTTTCATCTTCTATTTCTCATTTTTAATTGCTTCAAGGTACGGGATCATAGCCGGAGCCACCCCAAGGATGGCATCGCAGAATACGCCGCACAGCAAGATAAAGCCCCTTTACAGGACCATGCTTCTTAATTGCTTCAACGGCATAAGCTGAGCAGGTTGGCGTAAATCGACAAGAGGGAGGAGTAAGAGGGGAAATACAAACCCGGTAAAAGTAGATGGGAACAAGCAACAAGAAAGAGAGTACTTTCCTCACAATTCCCGTTACGAATACCCATAGGGCAGATATCCGGGAGTTACGAGGTTTCATGAGGATAGTTTTTCAGAGATGCGCGCAAGCGCTATTTTCATCTTTTCTTCCAATTCGGAAGTAGCAATAAGCTCGTCCGACAGATAGATAAAGGCAACAGCTAACCGCTGCTCCCGGCGTTGCAGTTCGTCCACCAAGAGAGATTTGTTCTTCCGGTAGGCTTCGCGTATCTGACGTTTCACACGGTTGCGTTTCACCGCTCGTTTAAAACGACGTTTCGACACACTAATTAGTATAGAAGCAGGAGCCTCGCCCTGCTCGACAGGCATATATACAACGCGTATCGGAAAGATGGAAAACGACTTCGAAACGCCGCCTTCAAACATCTTTCCGATCAAAATTTTACTATTCAGCCTTTCGGCTTTACACAAAGTATATATACCCACTCTGTTTATTTATTGTTTTCTCTGATAAACATATCAAGTGCGGCAGTCATTGACGGAGCCTGCACCGTAGGAGCTTCAAGGTCCAGACGGAGACCTGCGTCACGTACAGCCTGTGCGGTGGTAGAGCCGAAAGTTCCGATTTTAATCTCTCTCTGATTAAAATCAGGGAAGTTCTTCTTCAATGAAGTCACTCCGGCAGGGCTGAAGAACACTAACATGTCATAATCAAACTCCTCGTCCGGTGTAAAGTCGTTGCTCACCGTACGGTACATCACAGCTTCTGTATGCTGAATGTTATTCTTGTCGAGCAAGTTTTTCACATCATCATTGTGTACGTCTGACATTGGAACGAGATATTTCTCCGTTTTATGCTTCACAATGGAAGGTATCAGGTCTTCAATCTTTCCGGTAGCTCCGAAGAAAATCTTACGCTTGCGGTATTGCACATATTTCTGAATATACAATGCAACAGCTTCCGTCACACAGAAATACTTCATCGTTTCGGGAATTGTCACGCGCAATTCAGTACACAAAGTGAAAAAATGGTCAATAGCATGGCGCGAAGTGAATATTACGGCTGTGTGGTCGAGAATCGAAATTTTCTGTTGCCGAAATTCTTTCGCCGAAAGACTTTCAACCTTAATAAACGGTCGGAAATCTATTTTAACGCCATACTTTTCAGCTATGTCGTAATAGGGAGATTTCTCTGACGCAGGCTTAGGCTGCGACACTAGTACTTTTTTAATTTTCAACGTCCTAAAATTTTATTAGCAAAATATTGTTCATTTGAATCATACCTTGATAGAGTAACAGACAAGGTACTATTTCAAGAGCGCAAAAGTACAAAATTAATAGGAAAAGCCCGCTAAATTGATGAAAAAAAAGCTTTATCCACTTATAAAACATCAATATTTTAGTGAAAATTAAAATAATAGCCCCAATTATGACCAAACTTGTGAGACTCAAATCAAAATAAACTAGAAAAAGAACGAACGGATAAAGGGCAAATCCGACATAATATATGAGTGCAGAATAGGATTCCAGCCATATATTTGTCTTATTTTTATCAAAAAATGTCCACCCAAGAAACATATAAAGCAGCCATTTTAGTAAGAAATAAACGAGGCAGAAACCAACATAGATACCCAGCAAAAGGAGGGGGGATACATGGTTCATCAAGGCGGGACATGTGTCATGAAAATAATTAAGGAATGTAATACCCGACAAGACACAAGTCTGCAACACAAGCACAAGGAGATAACGCACATCAGCTGCCGTAGAACTATCAAAAATACTCGTTCGTTCACGATGCAATACAAAGTCTTTCACTTGTTGGGAGAGAAATCTCTTTCCGCGTGCCAAGGCTATGGAGGAAAGAAAGAAGCAAGCCAACAAGGTCAACGCAATGGCATCATCCGTGCGGGGAGAGTAGGAGATAGGTGTCCCCTCAAAGCCGGAATCGACTTCTTGCACAGCATGAAGATCAGCCAACTGCAGACTATCAGTGTCCGCCTTTGCCGGACTAGTCTGTTCCTGTTGGAAAAAAGACAATGTATCCACACTCCGGGAACTTAGTGTGTCGCCTATCATATCGCTGCAAATTTACGAATGGAAATGTCCCATACGGGAGTTTCATAAAGCAATTGAACCGCTTCTTCCGGCGTCTGTGCGACTTTCCATATATCACCGTGTTGCCGGCGCATAAAGTTCTCATCAATAGCCTTCTCAAGCATTTCGAGGAGTGGATCGAAGAATCCGTTTATATTGAGGATTACAATCGGATTGAGATATAATCCCAATTGTTTCCAGGTAATAATCTCCAGCAGTTCTTCAAGGGTACCGCATCCACCGGGCAAAGCAATAATGCCATCACTCAAAGCCGCCATCTTTTGCTTGCGTTCGTGCATGGATTCTACTTCAATCAGTTCTGTCAATCCCGTATGATGCCAGTTTTGCTCTACCATAAAACGAGGAATCACACCTGTCACCTCACCACCATTTTTCAATACAGCATCTGCCACAGAACACATCAGGCCAATACTTCCGGCACCATTTATCAAACGGATATGGTGTTCGGCAAGCAAACGACCGAGAGTCTCGGCTGCCCGAAAATAAACAGCATCTATCTTGGTACTGGAAGCGCTATATACGCATACGGAATTTATCTGATTCATCACTCTCACGCCACTTTAAATATGGCACAAAAATACGAAAAATAACGAGAGTCACCTTATTCCATACCATCAAATTAACAGATATAAGTTCAAACGCTCTCACAAGCCACCATTACTCCCCAAATAGTACATAGTAAATACAACAAACCGAGTAAATGGATACTCATTTTTGGCACAATAAATAATCAGAAGATGCATCAATCTGTGCATAGACTTGTTTAGTATAGCTACGTACAGTAGCTTTATCATTCTTATTAATAAGACCATCTACATAATTTGCTACAAGTTCGAATTCAGACATACGCTGAAGATATTCTCTTTACATCAAAGTTCTAAATTGCTCCACTGTGGTACAAGTTTTCAAATTATCCATCATCAACATCAACCTTGACTTCTCTAATAACAACATCTCATATCCATTAAAATAAATAGAATCCACTTTAGCGTTAAAATGCCATATATCTTAAAAAAATCTTGGACTTCTTATCCAGAAGTCCAAGAACCTTTCTCACAGAGAATACATCTATCACAGATATCTCATCTACTAACAGGTGTATCAAATTGTTGCTGAATGAACTTTATTATTCGAATCATAAAATCATTCGAACACCCTACCAGTAGTATTCAGCATACAATTTTAAAAAGTGATTTTAATTTTACGTTTCAATATACCTTTATGCGCCTTTCACAAGGCCTATTAAGCCCACGAACAGAATTAACCGATCTTTCCCCTTTCGGTCATCTAATCGCCATTTCAGCAATGCGCCATATATTTCAACAGCGGGGCTTCATCAGTTAATGATTTAGGTATATCATCATTATGTTAGTTGCAAATAATATATATTTCAAAGATTTATTCTAATTCAAAATCTCCAATAAAGACCTCCTTGGGAAGTTGTATCTCCAAAGTATATTTACCTTTCTCCTCACCTGTAAGATCAATATAAACCTTATCTACATTTAAATCAGTAGATGTATAAACAACTTCACCTGTTGCTGCGTTCTTTATGATAACAGTTACAGTAGGAACAGTAGAAAGAAGGTCGATAGACAACAATGAGTTTTCAATACTAGCATCAGGAGTAACAGGGATAGATCGGTGTTGTACCTCAGTCTTATTTTTTAGCCTGATTATACGAGCGGTTGTCATCTCATTAGCAAAAGAGAACATGCTTACTTGAAGTAAAACTGTCAACAACAAAAGAGGTAAGAATTTAGCTTTCATAATAAATGGGTTTAAAATTTCGCCTCAAAAATACACAGATGAAGCAAAAGAAACGATTTTTATGTGGTAACAATGGTAACAGTCATCTATTTAAAAGCAAAACAAGCCAAGGAAGATCAACATATCTCACTAAATATCAACACCAAACACCCGATCAAAAATTTGAGTATCCATTTTGTTCTTTATACGATTTTTGCGCGTCTTAAGAGCATCTGATGTAGCATCCATCAGCTCCATCATGACAGTTTTTGAACAACAAAGTAATGAAAGAACACAATAAAATAGATCATCACCCGTTAAAGCCGGATAGCGCTCCTTCAAATTCATCATCACATCAACAAATGCACTAGAAATGGTAGAACGTATATCCTTCCTCAAACTACGCATCGCCAACAATTGCTTAGGAGTTGCTTTCTCCAATGCTTCCAATCGATCGTAACAATCAGTTGTTTTAAGCACAGATATACATAATTGAACTTGCTGTTCTGTCAACTCCGACCTTTTCTTATCTAAATCTTCTTTATTAGATTCAGAAGCCTCTTCTTCTCTAAGTAACATGGTATCTACTCGCTTTTGAGTTAATTCACGTTGCAATGCAATAAAACGTTTTTTCCTCTTCCTGTCATTCCACATAAAACAAAAGACACAAATAATCATCAATAAAAAGAACGCAGTAATCAAGCTAAAAATTAACATTTTAGTATGTTCTGACAGTAACCTCTTATGCTCCTCCAATTGATGTTTATCCATAAGTCGATTAAGTTCTTCATTGTCAGTTATGAACTGGATAGAATCATAAAGAATTTTATATGCATCTATATTTTCTGTTGCCGTTTTCCATTCACCTCTTTTCTTCGCTATTTGATACATTCCATCATAATAAACAGCCTTTCCATAAATATCAAGTTGATCCACATTCTTACTATAAAAATAACTGGCAGAATCAAGTTTATTCAGATTCAACATAATCTGTGCTTTTGACAAACAGACATTGACAGCATCCTGTCCTTGTATCTTAATAGCCTTTGACACATATTTATCCGCTTGAATATAATCTTTTTTTTCATTATAAGCCATGGCAAGATCATGGTAAAGAGCCCCTATCAAACTAGAATCTTGTTCCACTAATGCACAATCAAGAGCTTGCTGATAATAAACCAATGCACTGTCCTTCCTATTTTGCAACAAACACATACGTGCAATACCTCTCAATGGATATATCTGTTGACTTCCCCCTCTTAATATTTGATAAGCTTGGCGATAAGCCTCAATTGCTATATCAAACAATTCATCTTTTTCATAACAGTCCGCAAGATTATCATAAATCATTGCTAAGAATTCATCCCTAACAGGCATCAGCCGAATTGCTGTCAGATACTCTTCTACAGCAAATGAGGTATACCCCATCTCCCGATAAGTAGCTCCCCAGTAATAATGAGCCTTTGCAGCGCGCAGACTTTTCTTCTTATCACCATAGTAGTCAACAGCCGATTTTATCAACGAATCATCCTCTAAAGCAATATAGTTTTTATGCCGTGCCTGTGTGAGCAGTAGCGCATAAAGCGCCCGGTCGGCACGTGGCATTTTCTGTGGATAAGTGATTGATTCCAAAATAGACAAAGCACTATCTGGATATATCTCCATTAATAAATCAGCGCATAATAACAATGGGTTCTTCACTGAAGGAGAGGAACAGGAAGAAAAAAAGACAGACATTAAAATGCTACCTACGCTGACAAATAAACTAAAGAACACCAATAAATAGCGTTTAGGACAACAATATCTTATTTTCATTAGACAGTCTGTTTATTTACGGAACAAAAGTAGCAAATTCCGGCAAAACGCACTTAATAGCCAAAAAACATTTATTTAAATATAACTTATTAAAAATCAAGAGCTACAACTTCAATCTCCATTAAAGGAAGTTGAAATTGCAGCTCTTTCTTAATAAGTTAAACCCTGTTTCAGACTGTTTTACAGACCAAAAGCAGCTTTAATTTTATCTACGTAGTCGAGTTTCTCCCATGTAAAGAGTTCCACTTCCACAGTTTTGTCTCCTTCGTAACGAGAGGAGAATTTCTTCGTTATCACTTGCGGTTCACGTCCCATGTGACCATAAGCGGCTGTTTCCTGATAAATAGGATTACGAAGTTTCAGACGTTCCTCGATAGCTTTCGGGCGAAGATCGAACAATTGGTCGATAACACGCGCAATCTCACCATCAGTCATGTTGACGTGAGAACGACCATAAGTATCGACAAAGATATTGATCGGACGAGCCACACCGATAGCATAGCTCACTTGTACAAGCATTTCATCTGCTACGCCTGCCGCAACCATATTCTTTGCGATGTGACGTGCTGCATAAGCTGCACTACGGTCTACCTTGCTAGGATCTTTTCCGGAGAAAGCACCACCACCGTGAGCACCTTTACCACCATAAGTATCGACGATAATCTTACGACCCGTCAAACCGGTATCTCCGTGAGGACCACCGATTACAAATTTTCCGGTAGGATTCACATGATAGATGATTTTATCATTGAACAGTGCCAATACCTTATCGTGATGAATAGAAGCAATTACACGAGGCATCAGAATCTCGATCACATCACGGCGGATGATAGACAGCATTTCTTCGTCAGCTTTCAGCTGAGCAGCTTGCGAATCATCTTCCGGTTGGATAAAGTCATCATGTTGTGTAGAAACAACGATTGTATCGATACGAACAGGCGTTCCGTTGTCATCATATTCGATAGTAACCTGGCTTTTGGCATCGGGGCGGAGGTAAGTCATTACCTTTCCTTCACGACGAATATCGGCCAGCACTTGCAGAATGCGGTGTGCCAAATCAAGAGAAAGCGGCATGTAGTTTTCCGTTTCATTGGTAGCATAGCCAAACATCATTCCTTGGTCGCCTGCGCCCTGTTCCATCGGATCCTGACGCTCTACACCACGGTTGATATCGGGGCTTTGCTCATGAATAGCAGAGAGTACACCACAAGAGTTACTTTCGAACATGTACTCTCCTTTGGTATAACCGATTTTCTTAATCACTTCGCGTGCGATGAGTTGTAGATCAACGTACGCTTTTGTTTTCACTTCACCCGCTAGCACCACTTGTCCGGTAGTCACTAGTGTTTCGCAAGCTACTTTCGAACTGGGGTCGTAAGCCAACAGTTTGTCAAGCACGGCATCCGATATTTGATCGGCTACCTTGTCGGGGTGTCCTTCTGACACCGATTCGGATGTAAATAAGTATCCCATCTTTCTTAAATTAAGAATTAAAAAATAAGAATTAAGAATGAGAGAGTAGGAGAGGCGAGTGCTGCAAAGGATAAGCCGAAAGGCGTCAATCAGACGTGTTTTAGCATTTTTTTCCGTGGTTGCAAGCTACTCAAATCTGTCCACACTTTCATTTCGGTTGCAAAGATAAAGAGATTTCGGAGATAATGAGTATCTTTGCCACGTATTTAACACATAAATAGATTTATAATGATTCTAAATAAGAAATTAAAAACGCTTTTGGTGCTGGCACTCTATGTAGGATTCACGATTGCTATCTACGCCATTGTCTGCCATTTCATCGATAAGCCGTTTCAGGAGATTCATCTGCTGTATGCAGTACTGATAGGATGCATCGCCTATTTGCCGGTATTTATTGCGGAGAAAAAGAAGAAGTAAGCTCTTTCATCGTTTTCCCGAGTACCGGATGCACTAATCCGGGAGCAATTTCCGCCAGTGGTTTCATAACGAAGTCACGTTCTGCCATCAACGGATGGGGGAGGGTCAACTTTGCTCCGGAAGAAGAGGTCACAGAAAGCACTAAATCCTCATAAAGTAACAGGTCAATATCAATCAGGCGGTCGCTATACATTCCGTTGACGGACTTTTTGGTACGCCCCAGCTCCCTTTCAATCATTTGCGCCTCTTGCAATACCTCCAATGGGGATAATTCCGTCTCTACACAAGCGGCCGCATTTAGAAAACTATTTTCTGAAGCAAACCCCCAAGGGGCAGTAACATAAAAAGCAGACAGGGAAACTACTTTCCCTACCTGCTCTTCTATTTTTTGCACGGCATCCCGAAGATTTTGTTCTTTATCTCCAAGGTTAGTGCCAAGTCCCAAATAAACTTTAGCCATTATTTGTCCAGAATCAGCATTGCATCTCCATACGTGCCGAAACGGTAACCTTCCTTCAATGCTATATGGTAAGCATCCATCACCTGGTCATAACCACCGAAAGCAGCTACAATCATCAGTAAGGTAGAAAGCGGCATGTGGAAATTGGAAATCATTGAATTGGCTACGGTAAATTCATACGGAGGGAAGATAAACTTATTAGTCCATCCTTCGAATTCCTTCAAATGTCCGTCGGTGCTGACTGCGCTTTCAATAGCACGCATCACGGTCGTACCTACCGCACAAACATTTCTGCCGTTATCTTTGGCACGATTAACGGTTTTCACCGCCATTTCGTTTACAAACATTTGTTCCGAATCCATCTTATGCTTTGTCAAGTCCTCTACGTCGATGTCGCGGAAGTTACCCAGACCAGCGTGCAAAGTAATATATGCAAAGTCTATACCTTTGATTTCCAAACGTTTCATCAATTCACGGCTAAAGTGCAAACTAGCAGTCGGAGCTGTCACCGCTCCTTCGTTCTTCGCAAAGATAGACTGGAAGCGTTCAGCATCTTCCGGTTCCACAGGACGGTTGATGATAGAGTGGGGAAGTGGAGTCTCACCCAAAGAGTACAAAGCCTTTTTGAACTCGTCATGAGGTCCGTCATAAAGGAAACGGAGCGTACGTCCACGGGAAGTGGTGTTATCAATCACTTCGGCCACCATCGAATCGTCCGGACCGAAATACAGTTTGTTACCGATACGGATCTTACGTGCCGGATCGACCAATACGTCCCACAAACGAAGTTCCTCATTCAACTCACGCAACAAGAATACTTCGATACGAGCACCTGTCTTTTCCTTGTTACCATACAAACGGGCAGGAAATACCTTCGTATCGTTGAATATAAACACATCTTTATCATCAAAGTAGTCCAACACATCTTTGAACATCTTGTGCTCAATCTTACCTGTATTACGATGCAATACCATCAAACGAGACTCATCCCTATATTTCATAGGATGTAGAGCAATCTTATCCTCGGGTAACTTAAATTTGAATTGTGATAATTTCATATCTATTCTTTATTACGTTAATTATTTTCTTCCTCATTTTCTATTTCCTGTCCGTCAATCCACTCTTTAAAGTGTTCGGGGTTCAGGCAGTCTTCCAACCGGACGTCACCTACACGGGTGCGGATCAATCCTGTCAGATGGGCTCCGCTATGGAGCGCTTCACCAATATCACGCGCCAGAGCACGAATATATGTTCCTTTGCTGCATACGACACGGATTTGAATCATCGGCTCCGGATCATCCAGGCGACATTCCAGCAATTCAATCTCGTCGATAACAAGCTGTTTTGCTTTTAGTTCGACTTCTTCCCCTTTCCGGGCCAGTTCGTAGGCACGTTTACCATCTACCATACAGGCAGAGAAAGCAGGAGGCACCTGATCGATGGCACCGATAAAGCGCGTCAACACTTCTTCCACCAGTTCCCTTGTGATATGCTCGGTAGGGTAGGTGGCATCTATCTCATGTTCCAAATCGTATGACGGGGTAGTAGCGCCCAAACGCAACGTTGCGACGTACTCCTTCGTATGATATTGGAACTCTTCTATTCGTTTGGTTGCCTTGCCTGTGCATACAATCATCACCCCCGTTGCAAGAGGATCCAGTGTTCCGGCATGGCCGACTTTTAGTTTTTTCACTCCGATCCGGCGGCAAATATGATAGCGGGCGTGCCCTACTACTTTAAATGAAGTCCATCCGAAAGGTTTATTGAAAAACAGTACTTCTCCTTTTTTAAAATTCATCAGCCAATTTCTAAGTTGTATCCAAGCAACAGCATTACCAAAATGGTTCCGCCAACAATAATTCTGTACCAGCCAAATGCCTTAAAGCCATATTTCGTAACGAAGCTAATAAAGAACTTGATAGCCAGCAAAGCGACGATAAAAGCTACTACATTACCTATAATAAGTGCCGGCATATTGTTGACAAGAATCTCCGTACCACCATCCAGAAAGAGTTTCAACACCTTGTAACCGGTTGCCGCAAACATGGTCGGCACGGCAAGGAAGAATGAAAACTCGGCAGCATCCTTGCGAGTCAGCTTCTGGGCCATACCTCCGACGATGGTAGCCATCGAACGGGATACTCCCGGTATCATGGCAATGCACTGAAACAAACCGATATTGAATGCCTTTCTTTCTGTCAGCACTGTATCTTCGCTTCCTCTCGAAAAAATTTTATCGCAGAACAGCATGAATATACCACCGATCACCAACATCACTGCCACTATCGCCACACTCTCCAGCATTTCGTCTATCTTATCGCTGAACAGGAATCCCAAAACTGCGGCAGGAATAAAAGCCACCAGTAACTTCCAGTAGAAATCGAATTTATGCAAAAAACACTTCAAAGCGGAAGCTCCCGCAGGAGCCGGCGTATGGTTCAACCGGAAAAAACGTTTCCAGTAAAGACAAACCACTGAAAGAATTGCGCCAAACTGGATAATAACAGTAAACGCTTTTACAAATTCAGTACTTTCTACTCCTAAAATGTTTTGCGTAATAATCATGTGTCCTGTAGAAGAAACCGGAAGAAACTCTGTCAATCCTTCTACAATAGCAATAATAATCGTCTCAAATGTCGTTAAATCCCCCATCTTTATTCTTCTGTTTTTTGTGTTTTAGGTTTGCGTAATACAGCGTAAATCATAGACAAGAAGCCAAACAGACAAACGACTGGCGCTACCTTGATTCTGCGTACACTGAAAATATCGGGTTCAAAAGAGTTTTCGGACGATGTTGGTCCCGTCATCAATAGAAAGCCGATAATAACAATCGCCATTCCTATCGCGAGCAAGATAAAGTTCACTTTATCAAAGGCAAATTTCTGCTTGTCAGACATAGTTTATTTAATTACAAATTACTAATTACAATCATTCCCTTAATCTATCAGTCGGTCGTTACGGATGCTAATCACACACAAACACTGTTTTATAATCAGCCGCTCGCAATCCGCTAAATATAGTACAGGCTGTTTGCTTTCATTCTCAAGTATTTATTCATGGAAAAATAGGCACATAGCCACGTTATTACAATTCCAAATACCAATACGCTTGCACAGACAATCAACATGACTTCGGGCGTGATGACCTGAAGCAATTCTTGTTCATACGTCACAGCCCAATAAGCGGTTCCCATCAATATAGAATCGGCAACGATGGCTGCCAGTATTCCGCTCCATACATTCTTTCGAAGGAATGGTCCCCGGATGAATCCCCAACTCGCCCCTACCAGCTTCATGGTGTGAATAAGGAAGCGTTTGGAATAAATAGCCAGTCTTATGGTATTGTTTATCAGGGCAAAAGAGATAAAAGTAAGCACGACCGCCAGAGCAAGCAGTACCAGACTGATATTTCGTATGTTATCATTCACAGCGTCAATCAGTTCCTTTCGATAGAGCACGTCTTGAATATTGGTGTTCTTTTTAATCATTTTCTCTATCTTCGCAATACTGTCGGAGTTTGCATAGTCGGAATGAAGCTTGATTTCGATGGAAGCGGTAAAGGGGTTATAACCCAAGAATTCTTCCGGATCGGTTCCCATTGCCTCTGTCTGCTCTTTCAATGCTTGTTTTTTAGAGATGTATTCAGATTGTTTCACGAAAGGTTCCTGATTCAGCTTCTTCTGAAGTTTCAGTATATCCGCTTCTTTCATGTCGTCACTGATAAGAACAGAGAAACTGATATTCTCGCGGACATATACGGAAAGATTGTGCGCCGTCAATACGAAAAAGACAACCAGTCCTAACAACAGCAACACCAGTGTCGTACTGATACTCGACGTGATGAACTGCATATCGAAGATTGAACCTGACTTATATTTGTTTTGATTTCCCATGCGTTATCTCTTTTTTCGGAATACATAAATCATGGAACTACTGCGTTCTTTCCGTCCAAAAGCATTAAACCAGGCCAATGTCCCGGCAAACATCCCTTTCAGGAAACTGCACGAACTGCCACGATGTTTTTCGCTCAACATGGATACGTAGAACGCATCGAACGGCATCGGATGACGCGCTGCCATAATAAAGCCATGACGGGAAGCCAATTGTTGTATAGTGCCCGGAGTAAAATGCCAGAGATGACGGGGAACGTCATAAGCCGCCCAATATTCACCGTAGCGCTTGGCATCATAAGAAGAGCAGTTGGGTACAGCTACAATCAATACTCCTTTTTCTGTCAGCAACTCATGAAGTCGCTGCCACACTTCATCAAGGTGTTCCAAATGTTCCATCACATGCCAAAGGGTGATAACATCAAAGCTGCCGGGAGCAAACTCTTTCAAAGCCGATTCGGGCTTTACGTCCAGATCGAAATGCAACTTCGCAAACTCACGTGCCTGCGGACTTTTCTCCACCGCCTCCACTTTCCAGCCCCGGCGAACCATCGTGTCGGAAAAGTAACCGGTTCCCGTACCTATATCAAGCAAACGCCCTGTTTTACGATGCGCTTCCTTGGCTACCAGGCGCGCTTTGCGGCCCAGCATATAGGAACGTACATAATGGTAGATATTATTCATCGCGCCTTTGCGCGTATCGGTGTGAGAGATATAGTCGGGAGTCTCATAGTACTTGCCTATCTCTGCTTCCACGGGGACTCCTTGTGTGAATGTAAATCCACA
This sequence comes from Bacteroides sp. 1001136B_160425_E2, assembly GCF_015559655.1. NCBI lineage: Bacteria > Pseudomonadati > Bacteroidota > Bacteroidia > Bacteroidales > Bacteroidaceae > Bacteroides > Bacteroides sp. 1001136B_160425_E2. The sequence continues at coordinate 131,654 of NZ_JADMQH010000018.1, forward strand.
GTCCTCACACGAATACAGTTCAAACTGTTCGCCCGAAGCATAAAAATCCGTACAAGTCATGACGCGTTTCAAGTGCGCACCGCCACACACCGGACAAGCATTTATACTGAGTTTCTCCATTAACTATCTAAGCAAAATTAAGTGCTGCCTCGAATAACAAGACAACACTATACCCGAATTTGGTGCAAAGAAACAAATAAAAAGTGATGGATTGGGGTTTCGTTAAGGACTTTTAATAGAAGAGTTGCCCCCGATACAAGATAAGAGTAGTTTTGACAGTTCATATCGGGACAAAATATCTTTTTGAAGAAAGATTAAAAAGTCAGATTAACTGAGAAACCCATGTTTCTATAACTGGATTGACGAGACTATGATAGACTATTAACATTTCGACAAGGCGGAAAATGGAAGGGACAACATTCGATTCAGCAGAGGAAATAGTCAAATTGGCAACTATAAGATTATTATTGAGGAAAATTTAAATAGACTCTAAAACAAAAAGAAACCGGTATGTATCAAAGCTCAAAGCTGATCCATACCGGAAGTCATGACTTAAAAGAATATTTCACAAAACATAATAAGACTCGAACATGGTTAACTAAATTGATTTCCAAGTCACTTTATACTAGAATAAGACGCTATAATTTATATGTGTATTTATTATTATCAGCGAATACATATAGTACATCATCCTGAATATTAAAGTCATCAATTAAATCAGTCGTCATATCTTGAACAATTTCCCCATAAGAGTTAACTGTTCTAATATAAGTTTCTTCCAAAACGAGCATCTTGTTATCATCTATTTGATAAACACCAATCAATGGGCTAGTTAAGCCTATTTCTTTTATAACTTGGCCTTCCTTATTATCGATAAAAATTACCTTAGCATACATTTTGACCATTCTATATTATGTGCATTTCCTGTCGCTTTGCCAAACACATACTCCAATTTGCTACCTATTTGTACATCGAAGTGCTGTCCATCTTGATTTAACCCAGAGTAATGCAAAAAAAACCTGACATGAAACTAATAATTAGGAGTTCTCATGTCAGGACAAGCATCAAATACGGTTATCGAATATGATTAACTAAATCACAACATGGTTCAGAAATATCTATTCCGTTATAATCGCCTTTTCGAACTCTATTCCTGTTAATTTTTCTTTTTGTATTTTCTTTTTAATTTCTTCATTAACATAGAATGAAGAAGGTATTTTCCAAAAATTATAGGATGAAGGACATACAAATACACTGTAATTTTTAATTTTAGAGAAAGAAAAGGCAGGCTTTATTACACTTTCTTTTCTTTCATCCATAAATAATGTTTTCTTCTTGTCCAACACATCCATTTGCTTATTGAAGCGCAAAATGTAATACTCCCTAGTTTCACCTAAATTTCTAAGATTGCAAGTAATCCAATCTATTTGCTCATTGCCTTTCAAACTCGCTTCAATTATACTTTTAAACTTTTCAGACATTATAGGCCACACCAAGCTATTAGGCTGATAATCCAGCCAAACATCTTTTACTATTAATGTATTGTCATCAATAGTTAAGCCATCTTTTCCCTCCTTAATTCTTCTCAATTTAAAATCTAACGGCATTTCATTTTTGCCTTCCAACCGAGATATTAACTCATAATCGAGTTGATTCTCACCCTCATAACATGCACTTGCAATCTCTGGATTATCTCTCCAATATACACAATAATATTTTTTCATTTCCAACCTGATTTATTTAATAAATTGGGATTATTAATAACTTTTTGTTTCACATATTTATTATAGAGTTTCAGAAACTTTTTAGGATTTCTACCGGCTTCCCTACTAGCTTGTTTCATACCCCTCAATACAAACTCATGATATGCGTTTGGATGTCTTCCCAAATGCGGAAGTGCCACTTTGTTCCAAGCCTCATCTAGCTTTAATCCATAAATTTGAGCGATATCTGCCATCTTTCTCGTATATTTAGAGTTTTTATTTGTAGCAAAGTGGTGTATCTGAACAGGTAACTTCTGTCCCCCCTTGTATAACAGATTAGCTATCCCCCTTGCAAAAGTAAGAATCCCGAACTCAGGATATACATTGTTCAGGCTACCAGATGCATTTCGATACCATCTTCCTTTACCTCCATCTATTGAAGCTCCACCTTCCCAAACATTGGATGCTTTTACAGAAACACCAACTCTGGTAGGGACTCCATCCTCAACAATACCATAACTTGAATAAAAAGTATTTGTTTCATCATTGAATGTCAAATTGCCTGTGAACTCCACATCCGTAGCATAATCCCACGAGCTAAAGTTAAACTTCTCCAGGATAGAACTATTATTGAAACGAAGAGCATCCATAAAACGGGCAATCTCCGTAACCATCCCTGTTGGATCAATAAACCTCACCGGATTTCCCAGGCAATACGCATACGGAAACCACAAATAATATTTCTCCGCCATCGGATCTACAACATGCCATCTACCTATTGCCGCATCATAATGTCTCGCCCCATAATCATACCAGTCAAGACCACCTTGTCTATCCAGTTCCTTACCGTTGTACTTG
>NZ_JADMQH010000019.1:0-117102 GCF_015559655.1 Bacteroides sp. 1001136B_160425_E2
AATGCATCATTTTTAAGGATAAATGATAGAAATAGTATGAGAAATACCATTTTATACTTTATTTCTCATAGTGTTATATTATTGTTTTACAGGAGATTATTGTATCATTTATGAGAATATGAGAAATGAAAATGAAAAATCGTTTGCAGAGGAAAGTGCGTAAGTAACCTGAATTCGTCTTTTGGAAAGAGCAAAAAAAGAAAAAGATAAATCCAGAAATCCGGTCGAATCCATATATCGTATGCCCACCGAGCAAAATTCCTTTTCAGTTGTTATTCATGCATAAACATATTCTATACAATAAAAATAATATCATGGAGAAAAATATTTTTCAGTTAGATAATGAGCAGCTCAAAGAGATTGCTCGCTCATTTAAAGCAAAAGTAGAAGAAGGTTTGAACACTGAAAATGCAGAGATACAATGCATTCCCACTTTCATCACTCCGAAAGCAAGTGGTATCAATGGCAAATCATTAGTACTCGACTTGGGAGGAACAAATTACCGGGTAGCAATTGTTGACTTTAGTAAAACTCCTCCCGCCATTCATCCTAACAATGGTTGGAAAAAAGACATGTCGATTATGAAAACTCCCGGTTATACCCGAGAGGAGTTGTTCAAAGAAATGGCAGATATGATAACCGGAATAAAACGGGAAAAAGAGATGCCAATTGGATATTGTTTTTCTTATCCGACAGCGTCCGTCCCAGACGGAGATGCCAAACTGCTGCGTTGGACCAAAGGAGTTGACATAAAAGAGATGATCGGAGAAGTTGTTGGAAAACCTTTGCTCGATTATCTGAATGAAAGAAATAAAATCAAGTTTACGAATATAAAAGTGCTCAATGACACTGTTGCCAGTTTATTTGCCGGACTTACCGACAGTAGTTACGATGCGTATATAGGTCTGATTGTAGGAACAGGCACCAATATGGCTACTTTTATTCCGGCTGACAAAATAAAAAAATTAAATCCGTCGCATAAAGTAGATGGATTGATTCCCGTTAATCTGGAATCCGGGAATTTTCATCCGCCGTTCCTCACTGCAGTAGACAATACAGTGGATGGAATCTCCGGGAATCCGGGAAAACAACGCTTCGAGAAAGCTGTATCCGGAATGTATCTGGGAGATATTCTAAAAGCCACTTTCCCATTAGAGGAGTTCGAAGAAAAGTTTGACGCACAAAAGCTTACCTCTATAATGAACTATCCCGATATTTATAAAGAGGTGTATGTAGAAGTGGCACAGTGGATATATAGTAGATCAGCACAGCTAGTTGCGGCTTCACTGACAGGGCTTATCATGTTGCTGAAATCATACAACAAGGATATACGGAAAATTTGCCTGGTTGCCGAAGGCAGCCTTTTCTGGAGTAAAAACAGAAAAGACAAAAACTATAACATGATTGTCATGGAAAAATTACGAGAGCTTTTCAATTTATTCGGCTTAGAAGATGTAGAAGTTGATATCAAAAGCATGAATAATGCCAATTTGATAGGGACAGGCATCGCGGCTTTATCCTGATACCTCCCGCCCATCCTATCATCGTCATTGCAGAGTGATCCTCCCATCGAGTTGTTTATAAAAATTCGACAGGAATGTGTGAAAACTCTCTTTTTAATGTAATAATCCTTATACATGCTCTTATTCAAATAACGGTATGAGAAGCAAGTTGTATATGGTTAGCCCTTGGACTGTACCTAATGGTATATGCCTTGGGCAAAAGAAAGTGGATGAAAAGTCTAACGAGATAAAAGCTATTCCCGAACTTATCAAACAGTCTGATATTGAGAGCAGTAAATCTTCAATAGGCAGAGCAACAACATCATATTACACTTTTCACAATAACAGAAAGACTTTTATTGATAGCCAACAGCAAAAAATGACATTAATACATTGATAATCATTTTTTTTTTCATATCTTTGTTTGTCAGGAATCAATAAAACATGATTTCTCTACTTATTTTAATCAGAAAAGACACAGGCCTCATCGCTACCCTCTCGCCATTTATTTTTCTACTTTCTGTTTTTCCTTATTCTAAAAATTACAAATTATGCGCAAACAAAAATGTATTTCATTTCCTGCTATACTATTATTGATAGTTGTTTGTAGCCTAACATCCTGCAAGCCAAAAGGTTCCAAAGCCATGCTTGCTGAAAATGCCGCAGTAAAGGTGTATGTAGCACCAGGTAAGTACGACGAATTTTATAATTTTGTCTCTGGTGGTTTCAGCGGCCAGTTGGCTGTATATGGCCTTCCGTCGGGGAGATTGCTTAAAGTGATTCCGGTCTTCACTGCTAATGGTGAAAACGGATATGGATATGATGAAGGTACCAAGGCTATGCTGAACACATCACACGGTTGGCTGCCGTGGGGAGACTCCCATCATACAGATGCCTCACGTACCAACGGAATGTATGACGGGCGCTGGGTTTTCATCAATGAAAATAATACGCCACGAGTGGCAAGAATTGACCTGAAAACATTCCGCACTGTAGAGATCATAGAGTTACCGAACAGTGCAGGCAACCATTCTTCACCCTTCTCTACCGCCAATACCGAATATATGGTCGCCGGTACCCGTTTCAGCGTCCCGGGAGATTACGATAACACGGATGTGCCTATTAGTTCATATAAAAAGAATTTCAAAGGGCACTTAAGCTTCATCAAAGTCGATCCGCAGACGGGGAGAATGAACATCGCTTTCCAAATTGTCACTCCGGGACTGAACTTCGACTTGAGCCGTTCAGGTCAAGGCAAGAGCTCGGACTGGTCGTTTTTCTCCTGCTACAATAGTGAGCAGGCACATACCAACCTCGAAGTAAATGCCTCACAAAATGACAAGGACTTTCTACTGGCCATAAACTGGAAAAAAGCCGAAGAACTAGCAAACACAGGAGCAGGAAAGAAGCAACCTTGCCATTATGCACACAATGTACTTGATGAATCGACCATGACAGCTACATCGGACATGATGAAAGAGGTGCTTGTGCTTGATGCTAAAGAATACCCGGATTTATGCTATCTCATTCCTTGTCCCAAATCACCTCATGGCGTCGATGTTGATCCCACCGGAGAGTATATCATTGCAAGCGGGAAACTTGCGACGAACATTCCCGTGTTCAGCTACGAAAAAATGCTGAAAGCAATAAAAGACAAACAGTTCGACGGCAAGTTCGGCGGCATCAACATACTGAAATACGAGGCTGTGTCTTATGGGGAAGTGCAAGAACCCGGCTTGGGCCCATTGCATACAGAGTTCGATGCAGACGGAAACGCCTATACAAGTTTCTTCATATCATCCGAAATCGTAAAATGGAACATCAAAACCCTTACAGTACTCGACAAGGTTCCTACCTATTATTCTATCGGACATCTTTCTGTAATGGGAGGTAACACTGTCAAACCCTATGGAAAATATATGGTGGCTTACAACAAAATCACCAAAGACAGGTTCCTTCCTACCGGTCCGGAACTGTGCCAAAGTGCCCAGCTGTATGATATAAGCGGCACTAAGATGAAACTACTGCTCGACTTTCCGACCATAGGAGAACCTCACTACGCAACAGCCATCCCCGCCGAGATACTAAAAGAAAAACAAATGAAATATTACAATCTCGCCGAGAATCAAAATCCTTACGCTACCAAGACAGATGCCGATGCCCGTATCGAACGTAAGAATGGAGAGGTTCATGTTTACCTCATCTCGATCCGTTCACGTATCGTTCCCGATAATATAGAAGGTATCAAAGTGGGCGACACGGTCTATTTCCATGTCACCAACATTGAGCAGGAATGGGATATTCCACATGGATTCGCAGTGAAGGGCAATGAAAATGCCCAACTGTTAGTGATGCCGGGTGAAACACAAACACTAAAATGGACTCCTAAAACAACAGGCATTTATCCATTCTATTGTACAGATTTCTGCAGCGCCCTCCATCAGGAAATGCAGGGATATGTACGCGTATCTCCGGCAGACAGTAATGTAAAACTAGTATGCAGTTTCGACGATAAACCTCTTAAAACAATCGTAAAATGATAAACTCTTCTGCACTAAACTTCAAAAACGAGAAGATTTCCTTGCTATCACGCATCCTGTTGGCGATAGCAGGATGCCTTCTTTTCGCCGCACTACTGTTTCCAATCTGGAAAATAGAACTTTCGGCTCCACAGTATCCCGAAGGGCTGAATTTGTATTTACATGCCGACAAGATAGCTGGTGACGTAAACAGTATCAATGACCTGAATCATTATATCGGAATGAAAGAGTTGTACACCGAGGACTTCATTGAGTTTACCGTATTACCCTATATCATTTCATTCTTCGGATTGCTCACATTGGCATGCGCCTTTATCGGCAAAAAGAAATGGGCGATTTTCACCCTGTTCCTCTTCCTCGTCTTCGGTATCGTTTCACTCTTCGATTTCTACAACTGGAACTACAACTACGGGCACGACCTTTCGCCCAAAGCCGCTATCCAAGTGCCGGGCATGGCCTATCAACCACCCATCATCGGATATAAACAACTGCTCAACTTCGGCGTATATTCCATCCCTGCACTGGGAGGTATACTAATGATTCTGTCGGGAGTGCTTATGGCCTTCGTAACGATAAAAGAGTGCAAGATATATAAACTGTTTTCAAAGAAAGCCAATGTGGCGGCACTGATTGCAGGAATGGTATTCATCACCATGTCCTGCACAGGCAAAGTGGAACCACGCCCCATAAATATGAATAAAGATACGTGCGCCGGTTGCAAAATGACCATTACCGACTTGAAATTCGCAACCGAATTCATTACCGACAAAGGGAAGATCTATGTATTCGACGATTTATCTTGCATGATACATTATCTCACGAAACATTCGGATATAAAAGCAAAAGCCCTGTTCGTACCTGATTATCTGTTATCTAACGAACTGTTGAAACTTCAAACTGCTTTTTTTGTAAAAGGAGACAGAGTCCGAAGCCCTATGGGCGGCAATATAGCCGCATTCAAAACACAGGATGCAGCCGAGATGTATGCAAAAGAATTTCATTCGGAAGTGATGTCATGGACAGATTTAGACTTGCCTGCTGGTGTGCAATAATTCTTTTGTCCGCCGCGACATCCCATGCCCGGGTCATCAGAGTGGGTGCTGCCTATAATTTCAAGACTATAGGCAGTGCTATCATACAGGCTCATCCGGGTGATACTGTCGAAGTGTGGGGCGGGGTATACAATGAAAATGTAATCATCGACAAGTCTATTCAATTGAGAGGAATTCATTCTCCTTCGGTCAATGCACGCAATAAGGGAAACGTAATGCTGATCCAAGCGGATAATGTAATCGTTGAGGGCTTCCGGCTGGAAAATTCCGGTCGGTCATCGTTGCATGAATATTGTGGAATCAGAGCAGTAAACTGTAACGGAACGGTGATTAGAAACAATGTATGCCTGAACAACTCGATCGGGATCAATTTGCAGAAGTGTACCCGTGGCATAATTTCCGGAAATAAAGTGACAACGAATATCAACTATCTGCCCGTACTGGGCAATGCCATTCATTGCTGGAGTTGCGATACGCTGGCCATCATTCAAAATCAGGTGAGCAATCATCGGGACGGCATCTATCTGGAATTTGTTTCCGCCTCACAGATCAACAGGAATGTGGTACACGATTGTATGCGTTATGGCTTGCATTTCATGTTCTCGCATTATGACGAATATCATTATAACACTTTCCGCCATAACGGCGCAGGGGTAGCAGTGATGTATTCGCATCAGGTGAATATGACATTCAACCTGTTCGAACTGAATGTGAGTGACATTTCCTACGGATTATTATTGAAGGATATTTATGACGGTATGATTGCACACAATACATTTCTGGAAAACAGTGTGGCAATCTATATGGATGATACACACGATGTGCAAATCAGAAACAACCATTTCGAGAAAAACGGAATGGGAATACGTATGCTGGCAAGCAGCTATGAAAACTGTGTCAGCGACAACAACTTCATCAGCAACACGTATGATGTGACAACCAATAGCAGCTCGACAAACAACAATACCTTTTCGGGCAATTATTGGGATAAATACAATGGCTATGATTTGAACAAAGACGGATATGGAGACGTCCCCCACCACCCTTTGAGTCTCTTTTCCATGTTTGTGGAACACAATCCAATGGCAATGCTCTTCTTTCGCAGTATCATCGCCAACATGCTCGACTTGTCCGAGAGAATTTCTCCAACGATGACTCCCGAAAACTTTGTTGATGAAAAACCTGCAATGAGAAGAAAGTTATGATTGAATTCAAGAACATAAGCAAAAGTTTCGGACGTTTACAAGTGCTGAAAGACATCAGCCTCTGTTTTGAGGACGGTGTTTGTGTCATCTTTATCGGTCCCAACGGTTGTGGCAAAACAACTCTTATCAAATGCCTGCTCCACATGGTTATACCAAATAGCGGAACTGTATGGATAGACAACAAAAACGTAAGTTTACATCCCGACAGCAGGAATCATCTTGGTTTCATGCCGCAAATCGGCTCTTTTCCCGAACACATGACTGTGAACGAAGTGATAAAAGCTGTACAGTCTATCCGGAATTACCGGGGAGAGATAGATAAAGACATTTATGAAGCCTACGATATTCCAGCATTGGGAACGAAGAAAATGAACACCCTCTCCGGCGGTACGGTGCAAAAGGTAAGCGCAGCAATCGCTTTTATGTTTCATCCTGATATTGTGGTAATGGACGAGCCCTTCGCCGGATTGGATATACAAGCTTCCTACATTCTAAGAAAGAAAATTATCAAAGAAAGGGAACATGGAAAAACGATATTTATCACTTCACATATATTAAGCGATATAGACAGTATCATTTCACACGTAGTCTTTATGGAAAACGGTTCGGTATTGTTCAATAAATCTTTAACCCAGCTGTATGCCGAGACAGGGGAAAAGAATATCAGTGAAGCTGTGATGCAACTTATTAAATAGTTAGACAGAATGGATATGATAAAAATCTTCAAACTCATTTTCAAAGATATACTGAAGAACAAAACGACTTTAGTCTTTCTGGTTGTTTTAGCGGTGATGTCGTGGGTATCTTTCTCCATGGAGGACGATGTGAACAAAGGTCTGATTACTATCATGAATGAAATCCTGTTTATCGTTCCCCTCATGTCGATATTGTTTTCTACGATATATCTTCATAATTGCAGAGAATGTATTGTACTGTTGCTGGGACACCCTATTCGTCGGGCTACTATCTGGAACGGCATCTATGCCGGGGTAGCTTCCAGTCTCTGTCTCGCGTATTTGCTTGGAGCAGGCATTCCTATCCTGGTGTATTCATTCAACATGGCAGGACTACTTATGATCTTTATGGGGCTCTGTATAACTCTTGTATTCGTGTCACTGGCATTTCTTATCTGTTCTTTTGTGTCTGACAAATCCAAAGGGATTGGTCTCGCATTGGTTCTTTGGCTTTTCCTTGCATTGATCTACGACGGTATCATACTTTTCATACTGTTCCAGTTCAGCGACTATCCGATAGATCATTTTATGATCGGCACATTGATGCTCAACCCTATTGATTTGGCACGATTGCAAATGCTGATAAAACTGGATGTTTCAGCAATCATGGGATATGCCGGTGCTGCTTTTAAAGAGTTAGTAGGCAAAAAGGCAGGAATAATCGTATCCTTTCTTGTGCTCGTGTTATGGGTTGTGTTACCTTATCTCTGGTCTGTAAGATTGTTCAGAAAGAAAGATTTATAATTGAATATTAAGTAAGGTCTGAGATTCTTACTATGGAAGAAGAGGAAAACTCGTTCCGGAGCTTTCCTCTTCTTTTATCTCTTATTTCTAAGTGAAATAGAAAAAGCTGTATTACTTTATTTTAAGGGCAAAACCACCTCCGGGTGCCAAATGAATCTTCAACTTAGCGTCATTTCTTATCCGGATGGATTCACATTTATAATCACGCCCGATCCGGTGAGCATTTGCGCCATCTTTAAATAACGTAGCGTCATACGTCTTATCACCCAGAAAAGAACAATCCACTTCGATGTCACGTGCCGTCCAATCGGTGATTCCACCTACATACCAGACATTTCCACTCCGGCGTGCTGTTACGATATACTCTCCCATCTTACCATCAAGCACGATACTTTCATCCCATACTGTCGGAATATCAGCAATAAATCCGGTTGATTCCGGTTCGCGCATATAGTTGCTCGGCGTATCACACAACATATTGAAAGGAGATTCAAATACAATATACAGAGCAAGTTGGCGGCAACGAGTCCCCTGACTCATCGGTTCAGAATTACAAGGGTAATAGTTACCTTTCGAAGCATTGCGCATCGCCCCTTGAGTGTAGTCCATCGGACCGGATACTTGACGAGCGAAAGGAATCATCACGTCATACTTCACCTGATCTACCGAAGCCGGACTCCATTTCATCTGTTCCAGCCCATTGACACCTTCAAAGTTCAACACATTCGGATAGGTACGATTCAAACCGGCCGGTTTGTGCGTTCCGTGCAAGTCGAGGATCAGTTTATATTTAGCACACATTTCGGCAGCCCGATAATTAAACGCAGTCATAAGCTGATCGTCACGATCCATAAAATCGACCTTAAAACCTTTTACTCCCATGTCGGCATAATGACGGCAAACGTTCTCCATATCACGTTCGAAAGCATAATAACCGGCCCAAAGAATGATGCCCACATTTTTGGAGGCTGCATAATCTACCAATTCTTTCAGATTAATCTCTTTCACCACTTGCATCAAATCCGCTTGCAGATTTACCGCCCAACCTTCATCAAGTATCACATATTCAATACCGTTTGCAGAAGCAAAATCAATGTAGGCTTTATAAGTCGGATTATTTACTCCGGTTACAAAATCAACGCCATCCAAATTCCAGTCATTCCACCAGTCCCATGCTACTTTACCGGGTTTGATCCATGAAAGATCCGTCAGACGGGAAGGGGCAGCCAATAAATAGCTCAAGTTGCTTGCTGCCAAATCCTTATCGGAAGTGGTAACAATGCTCATACGCCACGGGAAATTTCTGGGTTTATCAACTTTGGCAATGTAAGCTTCATGCTCTTTCACCAACATTTGAAGTTGATTGTGTCCGCCTTGCACCATCTTCTTGGGGTATGGCGCGAAACGTCCCGTCAACCGATTTTCTCCTTCAGCAGCAGACAAATAGAGACCGGGATAATTCTCCAAATCGGATTCTGTAATACAAATCTTAACACCTTCGCCGGCATCCACGACTAACGGCAAAAACATCAAACGTTTTTTATTCAGTTTTGACAATGGACCGGTAGTATAAGTATTCTCAAATGAATTGAAATATTGGGAATCATAATCACCGTCCTTTCCTCCTCTTACATACGGTACAGAAGCTACCATATCAGATGGGAAATGATAATCTACTATTTCATCTACCACATTGAAAGGTTTCTTCGCACGGCTGACAAAGCGGTAAGCAATACCATCATTGTACACACGGAACTCTACATTCCAGTCTTTTTTAAACCGAAGAGTCAACTCATTATAGTGGTCTCTTAATTCACTGGCACGATAGAAAGGAGAAGGAATCATCTGATCTACTTTTTTCCCGGAAGTGCCGGACAACTTTGCTTTCTCTCCCCAGACTTCTCCGTTATCCAATGTCATCGAAATTGGAGAAGGAGCAAGGATCTGCCGTCCGTTACAGTAAATATCATAAGTCAACTTATCACCTACGGTAATCGTCGTTTGAAGCTTTCCATCCGGAGAGTTCAAAGTAAATTGTTTTTGCGCCTGTACCGTAAGCGTACATGCGACAACACACAAGAATAATAAAATCTTCAGTTTTTTCATGGTTTTAATTATAGTAGTTATCAAATTATAGAAGAACGATACAAAAATAAAATAATATATCATACTAACCTATATGAAAACTAAAAAACAGAGATAAAAAAGAATACGTGATTCTATCTTTTTCCTGTCAGAGATTGAATGCAATCGACTTCTTCCTGCTGATAAGGTACTCCGGTAGGACGATAAATATCATGAAACCATAATTCCGGTTCTTCCCCCGACGGAATAACGTCATCCCAGGCAAAAATAGTATTTGTCTTCCCTGCAACAAATCCCCAATTGATGGCGCCTACCTTTTCTTTTTTTATCAAAGGAAGAACATTGCAAAAGCGGCTGTCATTGCGACGAGCCATATATTCGGTACTCCCAATAGTTGTTCATATCGAAAAGCAGTCCAATGCGCCGAGAAGCCAGCTGTTTGGGCATACGGCTTTTCTTATCGTAGGCAGCACGAAGCTTTTTCATCTCCTGCACAATACGTACATATTCTTCACCGCCCGGAGAAAGAGTCACCCCGTCGGTCATTATCATGCCGTAATGGCATTGCTCACTGCCTTTCAGAGGTTGACGGAAACGGTAATTGCACACAAACTTCCCGCCAGCTGCAAAAACATGATACACCCACATTCGCTCGGCAATTTATTAATGGCTTTATATATTTCTTCTTCCAGTTCACGCTCCAGCAATGTCCCCAACGGATGCGAATCGGATATCGTCATTTTATTGTCTGTTATCTCATCAGGCATTAGAGATGAAAACGCGATCTCGCGCTTTTCCCATTCTGAATTAAGGATGTATTAGTCAAGTTAATGGCACAAATTTAAAGAAATTGCAGCAGACTACCTAATATCCATATTAATATCTTCAAGGACATCACAACCCAAAAGAATTATAAAAAAACTTCTCTCACTGATTTACGAAATATAGAATAAAAAGTTATTTTTGCACCGTTTTTTAATTTTTTCTTAAACTAGTATCATGTACAAGATTTTTCATGGCTTCCATCTAGTGGAAGCTTATCAGGATTTAAAGAAAGCCAAACGGTTAGCAAAAAATCAGACAGTGGCCAGATGTATAAAGTTAACCGTAGCTATTACCCTTTCCCTTATTTTATGGCTCCTCCCAATTGACACATTTGGTATAGAAGGGTTAACTGTTATAGAACAAAGACTTATTTCTATCTTTATTTTTGCCACACTTATGTGGGTATTCGAGGCTGTCCCTGCATGGACCACTTCCGTGCTGATTGTCGTTTTATTGTTACTTACCGTTTCCGACAGCAGTTTATGGTTCCTCATTCAAGGGGTTCCAACAGAAGAATTGGGACAGACAGTCAAATATAAGTCCATTATGCACTGCTTTGCCGATCCTATCATTATGTTATTTATTGGTGGTTTCATACTTGCCATCGCAGCAACCAAAAGCGGATTGGACGTATTGTTGGCACGCGTCATGCTAAGACCTTTCGGAACACAATCACGCTATGTACTATTAGGGTTCATTCTTGTTACAGCTGCATTTTCAATGTTTCTTAGCAATACGGCTACAGCAGCCATGATGCTTACTTTCCTTACTCCTGTATTAAAAGCACTTCCGGCAGACGGTAAAGGTAAAATAGGTTTGGCCATGGCTATTCCTGTGGCTGCCAATGTAGGCGGTATGGGAACTCCTATCGGCACACCGCCCAACGCTATCGCTTTAAAATACCTGAATGACCCGGAAGGACTGAACCTGAACATCGGTTTCGGAGAATGGATGAGTTTTATGTTACCCTATACTATTATTGTATTGTTTATCGCCTGGTTTATACTTTTACGGTTGTTTCCCTTTAAACAAAAGAATATTGAGTTACAAATTGAAGGTGAAGCCAAAAAAGATTGGCGTTCCATTGTGGTTTATATCACTTTTGCCATCACAGTCATACTTTGGATGTTTGACAAAGTGACAGGAGTAAATTCAAATGTAGTAGCTATGATTCCGGTAGCCGTATTCTGTATAACGGGAGTCATCACTAAACGTGACTTGGAAGAAATCAGTTGGAGCGTACTCTGGATGGTAGCCGGTGGCTTCGCCCTAGGCGTTGCTTTACAGGAAACCGGGCTGGCCAAGCATATGATTGAAGCTATCCCCTTCAACACATGGCCTCCTGTATTAATGATTGTCGGCTCCGGGCTGATTTGTTATGCTATGGCAAACTTCATCTCACATACGGCTACCGCCGCATTGCTTGTCCCCATTCTTGCCATTGCAGGAAGCAGCATGCGCGAAAATCTGTATTCATTAGGTGGAGTCGAAACTTTATTGATCGGGGTAGCAATCGGTTCATCATTAGCAATGATATTGCCTATTAGTACTCCTCCCAACGCATTGGCGCATGCCACAGGCATGATTCAGCAAAAGGATATGGAGAAAGTCGGCATAATCATGGGAATTATCGGATTGATACTGGGATATACTATGTTGATTATACTTGGCTCCAACAAGTTATTATAAATAATCCTCTTCCCGTTAAAATGAGCCCTGTAGGAACAAGTCATTCCCACAGGGCTTTTTTGTTAACCATTCTTGTTTTGAAAACCGGAAAGTATCTTTTTCGACATCGCTATCCGCTGTTCAAGAAACTCCCGGACTTCTTCCCATCGATAATATGGAAAACGAGATGTTACCACGGGAATAGACACTTCTTTCTCATTCAAAAGTACTTTAATCCAAACCTGACTGTTTTCATCATGATAAAGAATCCATTGGACATTGGCAGCCATGGGAGCAATATCATAATCTTTCCAATAAGTGGATACAGAGTCGGAAGACGTTACCTGTATGTCAGTTTTTCCTATACCCATCAGGGCCACAAACGGAATAACAGTTTCCGCATGTGCAAAACGAAGATTTGCCCGGTTGTCCGATTGTCCGTTAATAGCCTTCTCTGTAGTTCGAATGAACTCTGAAAGTAACGGCCATGCTATTGCGACCGGCAACATATTTCCTATCGGCGCCGCACTTTTGGTCATATATTGCCGTAAGTTCTGTGTCTGCCAATAATTGTACCATTCTTCATTTCTAAAAAGATCTTTCATATCAAAAGGCAAGCCCGTATCGGGAAGTATTGCTGCTATTGAAAACAAAGCCATGACAAATTCCCGGCTTTCCTGTTCCGTTTCCTTTCCCGAGGTAAGAAAGATTCTATTCATGACCGGAGCGACCATTATCTTATCCCGGACAAATGATTCATATAATGGAATCCAGCCTCCTTTTTCCTTATAATGAAGATAAGGCTGGTTCAAATCAAAAAAACGAAGAAAAGTATCATATTGTTTTCCTGCATTTCGCTGTATGACCAGTGAAGAATCACGTTTCTTCATACCGGAAAGAAAAGCATCCATGCTGTTAATGCAACGAGGAACATAAGTAGCTATGGCTTCAATCCGAGCTGAATCAGCAAATAGTTCCGGATAACGAAATAACATACGTTCTGCAATTTCCTTTTGCTCTTGTTCACCTATTGGCGACAGTTCTCCCCATTGTCCGTCAAAAGCTTCAGACAGTTGTAATACCGTAGCAAGTAATTCCACCCCTTTTGCCGTCAACCTTTTCTCCTGTTCCGCCAAGACAAGCGCACCTTTAACTTTTTCCAAGGCTTTCCCGGAAGTCGGAAAACGTGCTCCGTGCCTCCCTAAATGGTTGATATAAAAAGGAGTCATACCCTCATGGTTCGAAGTGGACAAAGCTTTTATTAAAGGGTATGGCATAGCTGTACCCGCATATTTCTGAACTCCACTTTGTCCAAGTAGAGAAGTTACCGGGTAAAGCAAAACGGCTAAAAATATCAGTATTACTTTCATCTGGCAGAATCTGTTTCTTTTTATGCAACATAACAACCAGAGATAGAATAATGTTTATTCACCCTACATGCTATTCCATGTTTTTGAAATCGGTTATTGAAGAAGAAATTTCCTTTCCTGACTCCGCATACTTGCTTGGACTTACACCATAATATTTTTTAAATACTTCCCTGAAGTATTTCGCATCCGAGAACCCGACCATATCGGTAATTTCCGCTATTGTATATTCGCCCTGCTTTAGCAATTGCGCGGCATGTTGCAAACGTATCATCCGGATATAATCGGCCGGAGCATAACCTGTCAATGCCTTTAATTTATTGAAAAAGCTCGTACGACTCATATGATGCTGGCTGCTAAGCATTTCCACATTAAAATTCGAATCCCCCATGTTCTTCTCTATACATTCTTTGACAGAAGCTATAAATTTCCAGTCCAAGGTATTAGTACAATTAGCCGGGAAACTCGGTTCTTCCTCTTCGATACTATTATAAACCTGGCGGAGCAAAGCACGATTCGTAAGTATATTTTTTATCGTTGCCTTGAGTATCCCTACACTGAAAGGCTTGGTGATATAAGCATCCGCTCCGATTTCCAGTCCTTCGAGCATATTCTTCTCATCTCCCAATGCTGTCAGCAAAACGACCGGAATATGAGACATCTCAAGATCGCCTTTAATCGCTGAACAAAGTTCATCTCCGCTCATTTCAGGCATCATTATATCGGATATAACAAGATCCGGATTAAATTCCCGGATTATGATAAGCGCATCCTTTCCATTCGGACATGCCTGAATATTATAACTCGTCTTAAGCATATCCACCAGATAATTGCGCAAATCATCATTATCCTCCACTATCAAGATACGTTGTAAGGAACTGTTTATCTGGGATATCTCCATAGTCGGCAAATCAGAAATACTACCCGGTATGATAGTCTCCGGACGTTGTTCTAATAGCTTGGGAGAAATAAATTTTGCTTTATGGAAATGAGTATTTCCTTTCGGGAAAGTAAGCCGTACGCAAGTACCCTGATGTTCGGCACTCTGAATCCGGATCTTGCCTTTATGCAACTTGACCAGTTTGTATACCAGCATCAGCCCGATTCCGCTACCTGTCACTTTGAGATTGACAACATTGCTGCCTCGAAAACAATTCCTGAACAATTTTTTCTGTTCACCCAAAGGAATACCGATTCCAGTATCTTTCACCTCGATGCTCCAGGTGTCTCCTTCCTCACAAGCGGAAATACAAACACTACCTTCTTCAGATGTATACTTCAAAGCATTCGACAAGATATTTTTCAATATGGATCCCATCTTGTCACTATCAAACCATACATTCAGATAGTCAAAATTGCTTTCATAAACAAACCTGACATGTTTCATTTCGGCATATTTGCGAAAAGCGGCACAAACATCATTCATAAAGGTATTCAGTTCATACTCGGAAACATAGAGCGTAGATGAATAGACATCTATCCGTTCGAAATTTATCAAGTTGGTCGTCAGTTGAAGTAATGTATTCACATTCTTAAGAGCCATATTCATATGGGGTAACGCCTGTTCAGCCACCATATGATTTTCTACCACTTCCTCCAACGGTGCTTTTATCAATGTAAGCGGTGTACGGATGTCATGAGCCGTATTAATAAAGAACTGTGTCTTTTCATCCGATATTTTCTTTTGTTTATGCAACATGATAATACGGAATATGATAACCATAATCAGCATCAACAGAATTCCATATCCTACCATCGCCCATACACTGGCCCACACCGGAGGAGTGATAATGATCTGAATACTCCTCGTCTCATAAGTTTTGTATTTCTCTTCATTAGATATGGCACGAATTTGCAAAGTATAATTTCCGGGAGGCAAATTTCGGACAAGAATCCGGTTATCCTGACTCGGACGGCTCCACTCTTTATGATAACCGTCAATCTTCCATGAATAAAGAATATTGGAAGGATAATCATAATTAATGGAAGCGACATCAAAAGAGAAAGTGTTTTGCCCGTAGGTTAGTTCAAGCCGTTCTGTTTCGTCAATGTCCTTCTCCAAAGGAGATCCGTCATCACCCGGATAAACAGGATGATAGGCTATCATAAAATCGCGCAGCAACAGACGTGAGTAATGCGGCTCCGGTATCTGTATGTCTGTCGGAAATCTGATAGCACCGTCATTACCACCAAAAACAAGCGTACCATTGCTGTAAGTTGTAGCAGAGCCTGCATTAAAATTAACACTCATCAGCCCCTGTTCCCGCGTCCAGTTGCGGAAAGAGTGTTCCTTGGGCGAATAGATTGTAATACCGTTCTCCGTCCCCATCAGGAGGCTTTTGTCCTGACGTGGAAGAATCGTATAAATATTGTCGGAAATCAACGCACAATTATCGGTCCGGTACTGATGGATGAAAACCTCCTTATTGATATCATAAACAAGAAGTCCGGCTCCACGGGTACCAATATACAGAATACCGTCTTCTCTTTGGTATAATGCACATATATAAAGAGATTCAATGGGCAGGTCAATATACCGGTACACTCCGGTTTGCTTATCAAGCTGATAGAGTCCCATTCTCGTACCAATCCACATCTGGCGGGCATTTTTCTCCAGAATAGTAGTAATGGAACTTACCCCGGGATATAAACGGACGTTTTTAGTCTCAAGATTGATGCGTTTTAGGTGATAATACCCGCCAGACCATATATCACCACTCGAATCCTTTTTAATATCAAAAATATACTGGTCGGGACGTATTCCTGCCATAGTAGAAGGAGATAGAAGACTTATTTTAAGCCCTTTTTTTTCTATCTTGTAAATATTGGAAGTAAAGCCACCAGCCCATATCACACCGGGAGAAACCTCACACAGTGCTAAAAAGATGTGATTCTCATCATCCGGTACCGGATCAAAAGAACTAAAAAAAGAATGCCACTCTTTTGTATCGGTCTGGTAGAGACTGACACCATTGCTGGTTGCAAACCAAAGATCGCCGTCACTATCCTCCATTACATCATGAACCTGATTATTCACCAATGACCGGTTGTTACCAAGGGAATGCTTTATCAGGTCGTAACTCTGATAACGATTGTTACGGATTGTGATACCGGTTGGATAATTGGCAAGCCAGATACGTTCTTCTTCATCCACATAGATATCATTGATATTGTTTCCGTTCATCTTATTATAACTACTATAATCAGCCGTTATATAAGGTACACTCATGCAGGTATTCACATCCAGTTTGTATACCCCTTTTCCACCTGTAGCTATCAACAGTTCATGGGCATTCAATGAGACGATCCGGTTAATTTCTACATTGTTGGGTGAACTGCAGGAAGTAAATTTTCCCGCTTCACCAATATTATAGATCAGTATTCCCTCTTTATAAGTTCCTACAAACAATTGTTTGGAAACATCATGGTAATAGAGTTCATGCACCGGAGTACTGATATTATTCACCACTTCATCGGATATCAACTTAAATTCTCCCTCTTCTATTCCAACACTAAACAGGCCGCTTCCCGTACCGATAAAAAAATGGTTGCTATCCGTCTGTTCAATGGCAGTTATTTCCCCATGAACCGGCACCGCTTTATGCAACGTTTTTCCAGTACGGATATTATACCAAGTAATAGTGTCTTTATAGCATAACCACACATGGTCATTCTTGTCCAAATAACCGTAATCAAGAAATGCCTGTGACTTATTTCTGATCAGTTCCGGATGTACATAAGCCAGTTCGAATTTATCATGTTGAGAATCATACTTGAAAATACGCCCTTTTTGACCAATCACCCATAATACATCCTTGCTATCCATATAGAATCTGCTCAAGGCAACCCGTGAATCCAACTTCATGTTGTCGTCTGAAAAGGTATAATGCTTAATATATTTGCCGTCATAACGGTCTACTCCTTCCTGAGTCAGAAACCACATATACCCTCGCCGGTCTTTCTGGATATGGTATATTTTCTGATTGTTCAGACCGTTTTCCAGCCCTATATACTTATAAATCTGCCCCTTGCTTACAGTAGCATTAATGAGAAGGAATATAAACAACAAATATCTTCTCATTTTTACAAAACTATTCATGTCTTTCACAAATATTCAAAAAACGTCCTGCAAAAATATGAAAAAATTAATTAAAATACAACTCAACAAATGTATTCATATTTCAACTAATAATTAAAATCATTTTTTATATGCACAATTTTTAGTTTGTTGAATATTCTAAAGAAGAACCAAGAATCCCCGGCAGTTTTCGAAAAGATTAAGGTTTTCCAAAAAAAATAAAAAATAGAAAGCTATCCCAATATTCTTAAAATAGCTTTCTATTCATATATCATCTATTAATCAACTCAATTGCTACGCTTTCTTTCCCTAGACAAAAAGCTTTAGCCTTTACCAATGGTGCATCACACTTTATCGGTTCTTTCCATACAACAGAGTTTTCATTTGGCTCACTACCATCAGTAGTATACCTGATTACTGCATTTGGATTGGTTGTATTAGCCAATAATAACCCATCCTTTACAATAATACCGGGAGGAGATACCCGGAAATTAATTCCTCGCCTTGCCAGCCGTGGCAACTCATAATCTACAATAGCGGCATTATATTTCCGTTTGGCATCCGTATATACTTTGCCGTCCGGAGATAAAGCCCACGATGGTTGAGCATTCCAGGCGCGTTCTGCCAATCCGAAAACTTTTGGGAAAAGATAATATTCTATCTGTTCAAAACTACGGATTGTCTCCGACCAGATTTGTCCGGACAGACCTTTGATATTCTGATAACCTTCCTTTGTTAAGAGCTGTTTACCGTTTGAGACTGTTTTCACATCAACAGGTTCACCTCTCAAATTCCGTCGTAAAGACTTATAAATATCAAAAGGCAACATATCAAACGTCACATACTCATCTACGTAACCGCCCCAACGCAATCCCGGTTCTTCCACATGATAGCAATAGGCCATATCCAAATAGAAATTGCCCACATTACAAAGTATAATCGGATAGCCCGCATTAGCTAACTTATACGGTACTTCATCCCCACCCTGCTCCGGGATGGTATTCCAGCAATAATTTAATACCTTACTGTTTCTGAAATGTTCGTTAACGGTATTATCAGGATTCATAACAATGTCCTGCCATCCGACTGCCTGTATGTTACGTTTGTCCAGCATTTCCAATATTTGTTCCAGAAAATAATCCTTCAAATCCCGTATCTTAGTCAGTCCGTTCTCTTGCATAAAAGTGCGGCAGATAGAAGAACCTTCCCAAATACCTTCCGGCACTTCATCTCCACCCACATGGAAAGCAGTCAGTTCTATTCCTGCATCCTGATACATCCGCACGATTTCATCAATTACTTTTTCAAGAAAATGATAAGTGGAGGGCATGGCAACATTAATCACATTGTCTGTGAAATTTTGTGCAGACAGATATTGGGAAGTATCCGCAAAGTCAATCAAAAGATATTCTTCCGCTTTCGGCCGGTCCGTATCTATATATTTCTGATAACGGGCATTCATGGCTTTAATCGCTGCACGAGAATGTCCGGGAATGTCTATTTCGGGAATAACTCTGATATGCCTTTCTTTCGCATATATCAAAATATCCATGAAGTCACTGCGAGAATAATATCCATTGGCCAATGAAGCAGTATCTGTCTCATTCCATCCCCAGGCATACGCAGGATAAAGACATGTCTGTTCATCTGTGGTATGTCCTCTGCGAGAAGCTATTTCTGTCAACTCCTCCAATCCGGGTATTTCCACACGCCAAGCCTCATCGTCACTCAAATGCAAATGCAGTACATTCATCTTATAGAATGACAATATATCGATCAATTTCAGCAGGTCCGCTTTCTTTGTAAAGTTACGGGCTACGTCCAACATAATTCCCCGATGCCCCATGTCCGGATAATCGGTAATATGAAGATTAGGAAGCGGAGAAGAAGTTAGTTCCATGTTATCTAATAAGGCAAGCAATGTCTGACAAGCATTAAATATGCCATGTGTATCATTAGCTTTCAGAGTCAACCGGTTATTCTTTATCACGATTTCGTAATACTCATCCGGATATTGACAAGTAGCAGGTACCTCCATTTTCTTCAATTCAATGATTGTTTCTTCATCCTCATCAGAAACGTTACATCTTAATAGTGAGGTCAATTGACTTTTCAATAAAAGAGCTTCCTCTTTAAATGTATCATCAAACTTCAGACAAACCTTTTGAGAGAAAGAAGAAACACCACCCGTCTTTTCCACTTTTTTAGGAGCAGGAAAAAGAGAAAGCATATCACAATCTACCGGCTTACTGAAATCATCATTCTGCTTATAAAAATAATTTCCATCTGCATAGGGAAAGCTGTTCCTCGAGCTAATCCATTGGGCGTCGGGCTTAAAAAGCTCGATCTCAATGGGGACATTTTGCGGTTGTAACAGTTTTCCTTTTTCATCGGTAGTTACCACATAAGCCCCTTCAGGAATCGAGGACACATTAATCACATTTCCTTCACTCAATATAGTAAAAGTAAGTGTTTCACCCGGTGCCAATGCCTGGTAGTGCTCAGTGGGGTACATTTTATAGTAAGTCGAACCCAAACATTCAATTTCCAGCGGTGCATTAATAGGTTGCTGATAATAAATAGGTGTCTGATTAAAATAGATCACCCAATTATTAGTCAGAGATTTATTCCCATTATTCGTCAGGCAGAATGTATTCTTAAAATATCTGGCTTCCACACTATCTTTTTCCAGCTTCCATGTTAAGGATAGCTGTGAGGAAGGGGGTTGTTTACCAACCCCACAACCAAACAGGCATATTCCTACTATCATTACCCATATATTCCTCATAGCCATCATAAGAAAATTATTTAGTTAATGACCGAATACATTCTACTTCTTCTGCCGAATAAGGAGTCCCATCACTGCGGAATATATCGTGGAACCACAATGGAGGTTCAACAACATCAGGCAATGGAGTGTCCCATGCAAAGATCGTATTTGTTTTTCCGGCTACAAGTCCCCAATTGATTGCACCGATATTTTCTTTCTTCAGCAGTGGCATAATATCTTGAAAAGTACTATTTTGAGTACGTGCCATATATTCCGTACAAATCATCGGACGACCGTATTGCTTCAATGTATCAATGAGTTGCTGATGAGAATTCAAACCTTCATACGTGTGGTATGTTATCACATCCGAATTTTCCAATTGGAATTTATTCAGATTAGTCAGGCTCATATCCCAAACTCCGGCCGACAAAGGTTGTGACGGATTCACTGTTCGTCCCCACATAAATATTTTCTGCAATAACGGCAAACTTCTTTCACCGTATCTATATCCTCCCGAACCTCCCGGCTCATTATATAAATCCCATAATACGATTCTCTTATCATCCTTAAAGGTAGTCAGGATATCTTTCACATAGCTTTCCAATACCGGAAGTATCACTGCCGTATCACCTTTATAATACAGATCACCCGGGTCACGTGCCCATCCCGAATTGTGTACTCCCGGCTGTGGTTCCGGTTGTTTGCCGGACTGATAAACAGGATTCCAGCAATCATCCAGGAAGACGAAGATGGTAGAAATATGATGCTTGTCGGCAATAGTAAGGTATTCATTGATACGTTTCTTAAAGCCTTCCTTGTCTGTTTCCCAAACCAAGTGATGTAAATATACGCGCATACAGTTCATGCCTATTTCTTCCGCCCAACCCAGTTCACGATCAATAGTAACCGGATCAAAAGTATCTGCCTGCCACATCTCCATTTGGTTGATTGCCGTACTTGGAATAAAATCGCATCCACGAAGCCATCCCCATTGTTTATACCACTCATTAGCCTGCTCTTTTGTCCAGACTTCACGAACAGAAACTGTTTTCTGACTGCAGGCAATCAACATAATACCAATAAAAAATGAGAGTAATATCTTTTTCATATAATCGTTTTACTTTATCAAATTAAAAATCTTTTTATTTTCTCCATGTAAATATTACCATATCACCCGGTTCGACTGCTATCATAGAACCATCCGGAGCTGTTGTTGAGCCATTTTTCAACACCCGGCTTACAGCACTATCCACATCAATAGACAGATTCATCACATTACGAAAATCTCTATTTACCACCACAAGATATTGATTACCATCTTTCTCCAGAACAGAGACAACAGCACCTGTATCACTCGTAGTCAATGATTTTATAGGAGTCGGCAGACTTCCCAAAGCTGTCGTTCCTTCAGGTATTTCACTTCCGGTGTGAGATACTGAAATAACCTGTGCTCCCAAGAATATACCCGCAAGTTGTTGTACTTCCTGATTAACTGTCTTGACCAAATCATAAACTTCAGTCGGTTCGTCATGTTGAAGTCCGCGATAGGTAAAATACTGGATTGCCTGCGCACCATAAGCCAAATCACTGAAGACTTGTAATCTCAACTCGGGCAATGTCGGTATCTTATAAAAATGAGTTTCATCAAGCTTATGGGAAAGTGCAAGTGCAAATGCCCAGAACGGCTTATTATTCTCTTTAGCTGCAGCCGATATTTCTTCCAGATTCCGATACCAGTCCGGACGGACAATGCTTGGAGCACCATTTATAGATACAATAGGATAATTGTCAAACGAAATAAACGGAACAGGAACTTGTTCTATAAATGATTTTACATTTTCTGAATAAAGCTCTTTTCCCCATGCCCAGTTAGGGTACAGATTTATATAACAAGGATGATGGCTGTCGATGGTTTTAATCTTCTTCACCAATTCGCCCAAACCCGGCAAATCATTCACTTCCGGTTCATCCTTCAAATGGTAGGCATACAAAGCCGGATGATTCATCATCGCTTTTACGACCTCTTCGGCAGTACCGACAGATAAGAGGTCCTTACAAGAAGTTATCATTTTCACTCCGGTCTTCTGTGCGGCGTCAAGCGCCTTCAATGTTGTCTCCAAATCATCATACCATCCCAGATAAATATTAATGCCGGATGCTTTCATCACCGGAAATTTCTCCAGCGACTTATCTGCTTCCACTCCGGTCCATGCTATAATCGGAAACTCTCCATCAGTTGTAGGAATATAAGAATTACCCTGTATGATCTCAAGTTCCTGTGTCTTCACTCCGTTAGGCACCACACGGAATACAGCTGTACGTCCGGTTCCCGTATTTGCACTTGCAGTAATTGTCACAGTTCCATTTCCGCTCCCTTTGGCCGGAGAAATGGTAACCCAGGACTGATCTGTCTCATTTACAAATTTCCATTCCGTATTAGACTTTATCGAATAAACCTCCGTAAAACCTTCATTACCGATCTGTAACTTCTCCAAATTCCCAGAAATTGAGAAAGAAGCTTTCTCCGGATCCATCGAACAAGACATCAACAACATTGGCAACATCGAGAAAAAGAATGTAACCAGAAATTTTTTACTATATGTTTTCATTGATATATACATAATTCTATTAAATATTAAATTAAAGACTATTAATATTGATTCTCCCTTAATTATAAGGAGACAATCGTATCACTTCTTTGGCTTTATCAATCTGTATCGTATAAAGTCCGGCTTTAAAATCAGGACCGGGAATCAAATCACCGGGAGCACTTCTCGTTATCAAGTTAGTAGGCTCAACTGTATATAAATTCTTTGTATCCTCCTCTTGTGCCCAACCATATCCTCTATAGAATTTAAATCCCATCGTCTGATCAATATACACAACTGCTTCAAAAGCACTTGCTCCTACCTTCTTAAAGAAGAACCATTGGTGAGGATATGCGAAGTCCCAAGCAAGCGTAGCCACATAAGGTTCGCGTGGAAATCCGACTCCAGTACCGACAATATACATCACCTCCGGATAAAAAACATCCCGCGGGCGTTCCATATACATGAAGCCATTTGATGTATTATATTTCAAGTTATAAAGTACCGACGGACCATCGAATTTTGCTTTGCTCCCTGAAACATCTTTAAAGAATTCCGGCCGGAGCATATTGGTGACATCACTACCAAAACCTATAAAATTAATCTTGGCACTTTCCACCAATTCAACATCCAATTGAACATATCCTCCTCCCACATCAAAGAAGCGGGACTTATCAATATCAATGCTGTATGTCAAAGTCTTATCAGCCTGGAAACTCAACATATCAAAAGTGATATTCTCCAATGTATAACTCCCTACCTTAGGAGTAGGAATCGAAGTTGCCGCATCATCAGCCACAACCGCAATCTTATTGTCTGAATATCCCCATACCAACCCGGAATAATCAGGTTTATTATTTATTATCTTTTCGGCAACTTTAAAATGGTCGCCAATCCCTGCCAAATCCGCCGCACTCGTCCGGAAACTATAATCCGTTTCATTCTGACTCTCCTTGTCCATTTCATACACATTTCCCAAATCATCAACAAGGTATAATTTGGAAGGTGTTTCCGGACGGGTCACCGCCACACTTGCGGCCTCATCCAAAGTCAGGGTCGATTCATTGCCACCTAAATCGTTTACAGCCTTTATAGTTACCACAGGACGGCCATTCTGGAAACCGGCCACAAAAGGTAAAGTAGCTTCCTCTTCAATAACCGCAGAACGTCCGCTCAATCCTTTAGACAAATTCAAGATTTCGGCTCCATCCATTGTCACTAATAATTGGAATGAAACCAAATCATTATGTTCATCACTTACTTGTGCAGTGAACTTCACTTTATCACCAGCCGCCACAACCGTTTCACCATTCACTCCCCGCAACACGGCATTTTCTATTTTAGGTTTTGAAGGTGTAGGCCACTCCGGCCATTCACTTGGCTTACTAATATCATCTTTTGCACACGAAAGGAGCAGTAACGACGACATGAATAATACATATATCTTTTTCATTTTTCTTAAGATCTCTAGTTTAACAATAATGAATGATGACATTAATTGCGAGCTGCCGCAAGATCCGCTTTCCATCCCTCACGTTCAAATGTCTGTGCCAACACTTTTCCATAAGATTCCGAAGCTTGTTGAACCGCGTAATTAGGAATAGGCACATATTGATGTGTAGGAGCCACTCCTTTGATCTTCGCTGTACGTTGTGCATACTGATTAAAACGGATGAGATCTATTTTACGCATTCCTTCATACAACATTTCATGTCCTCTTTCCGTAAGTAAAGCATCCAGGAAAGCTTCTGCATTCGCTGTTGCCGATGACGGGAGATCTCCCAGTCCGGCACGCTTACGCACCTCATTGACCGCAGCTATAGCATCAGCGGACGGAGCTGCATTGTTTTTACGTACCTCGGCTTCCGCATACATGAGCAATACATCTGCCCAACGGGCTAACGGTATATCAGTCCCCTGAAAAGCCGTAGCTGTTTCAACCGGGAATTTATTAATGATAAAACCGTCCCATGTAGTAGTGTTCCGGTCAATCCAGGTTCCTGCAGTCGTATAATATTTGGTCAGGATAACTTCACGACGTTTGTCCGAAGGATCATATGTATCCCAAAATTTCGGAGACACGTTGAATGTTTGCCCCCATCCCTGCCCTTGCAAGTAGAAAGGAGTCGGATTCCCCTGATCGTCCACTCTGGCTGCATTATCGGGAGTAGCGAGCATCATCAGCGGGTTAAAGTTACCGGACTTATTCGTACCATCCGCCGTTTCATCACAACTGACAGCCATAATCACCTCCGAATTAAAGTTATTGGCATTTTTAAATTGCTCGATATAAGGATTATCCCCTTTTTTGAAAAGACTATACCGTCCCTTCAACTCATTATACATATCAATTGCTTTCTGATAATAACCGGACATATAATAGCCTTCATTCAAGCAATGCCGCATGATGCATACACGTGCATAGTCTTTATTGTAACGTCCCTGTTCCGGCTGCGTATCTGCAATATACTGATAAGCATAATCAAAATCAGCCATAATCCACTCCGTCATTTGCTGCAATGTCGGACGTACCAGATTTTCCAGCTTTGAAGGATTAATCAGATCGTTCGGATCGACAATCAAAGGAACAGGACCATATACATGTAATAAATAATACATCATCAATCCACGACAAAGACGGGCTTCAGCAATAAATTCCCTTTTACGCTCTTCGGAAACCACTTCGGTAGAAGCTTTCTCCAATGTTCCAATCACATTGGTGAAGTAGGAAATCTCACTTACTTTCGGAAAGTGGTTCGGCCTTTCATCACTCAACGCGCCGCTTGTGTAATAAACACACTGACTGAAATCGGCTTTAGAAAGGAAATAATATCCGCCTCCCCAACCATTATTCCACACGGCCATTTCATCTGTCGGATAATCAAAGAACTTCAGTACACCTCCGGCAGGAATATACCAACCGTGCTGATTGCCACTTGTTCCGGCACCGATCCAGTAGGTCCATGTTGTCGTAAAAGGCATATAGCAGGTCATCATAAATGATTCGTATTCGGATTCAGTCACCGGATAATTAGAAACATTCAACGTGCCATACATCTTCGGATCAAAATTATCCTCACAACTGCACATTATAAATGCAATCATGACAAACACCTTAAATAATTTATTCTTATTCATATTTTCAATCTTTTCTTTCGTTACAGGTTTTCTTAGAAACATATTTTTGCTCCGAAGGAGTATGTTCTCGTCATCGGATACTCCGCTTTGGAGCCGTCACCACCCGTCTTTATTTCAGGATCGACACCTACAAACTTGGTAAAAGTAAACGGATTCTGACAGTCGATAAAAACTCTGATAGAACTCACATAATCACCCACTTTTCCCAGCTTCTTTCCTGAAAGGTTATATCCTAAAGTGATATTCCTGACACGTACAAACGAAGCATTCTGATAATCTTCCTCAAAGCCTACGTTACCAGGTAAAGCGACAGCTTTTGTTGAAGCGATACCACGCCGGTTTCCATTCTGATTGGTTTGAGAATTCCAGATAGTATATACATATTTGTTTGAATTCTTGGGACTCGTGTAATACACATCTCCGACAAGCGCCCAACGATATGCATAGTTATAGCGTGTACGTCCGAATTGTCCATACATAAATACATCCAGATCAAAATCTTTGTATACAAATGTATTTCCAAAGCCTATGTGAATTTTTGGAAGTGTATTTCGCATCTTTACATCATCAATCGTTATTTTATTATCCCCATTTGCATCCTTAATAATCGGATAACCGGGCTGTTGCGCGTCTGCCGGCAAAGATTTCTGCGATTCGGGCATATTGCTTTTATCTATATTAATAACGCCTTCCGTTTCATAGTAGTAATAAGCATTCACCGGTTCGTTCTTACGGATTCGATATTCTTCATAATAATAGTTGGGCATCCGTTCTTTCCAAACGGCATTATGATGTGATAAGGTCAATTGTGAGGTCCACTTAAACACACGGGGGATTTCAAAGTTAAGTGAGTTAATAGTCGCATCCCATCCGTAACGTACATAATGCCCATAATTCATCGGGACGGAAGATGTCATACTAAGCGGAGAGGCAGAGTCATATCCCAGCAAGTTGGTTACATCATTGCGGAACATATCAAAACTTCCCCAGATTCTATCTTTTAAAACTGAAAAATCTACGCCTATATTTTTCATGGTAGTCTTTTCCCAGGTAACATTCGGGTAATCAGGACCGCTCAGCAAATAGGGTACATAAGTCACTGAATTGTTAGAGAACTTGATATATTGGGCTGCCAGACTGAAAGTGCCATAAAGCGAACTACCCAGATTATCATTACCTGTCTGTCCATAACTGCCCCGAATCTTCAACTGGTCAATCCATGATATATGCTTCATAAACGGCTCGTTAGATAATTTCCAGGCTAATGATACTGAAGGGAAATAGGCATATTTCTTTCCCGGGAAAAACTTATCCGTTCCATCGCGGCGAATAGTAGCGGCAACCACATATCTGTCGAGCACATCCACACTTGCCCTGGCAAATTGAGAACGACGTTCATCGGCAGCTCTGAAAGAAGTCGGGTAGAAAGCGCCTTCCGCAGCTTCCACCTTATCAGCAGCAATGTGATCGTTAATCTGTTCGTAGTCAAGTTCAAGACCATTTGAATCGTTCGTATATCTTCCCATACCGACTACGGCATCGACACGTAACAAGTCTCCAAACTGCTTTTTGAAAGTCAATGTGCCTTCCATGGTCTGATTTCTACGTTCAACATATCCCAAATGCCCTCTTGATTTATACATATCCATAAAATAAATATCAGAAGGAATATACAAGTTACGATTGGCATTCTCCTTATTAATACCATACATCAAGCGGAAAGACAACATATCCTTGATTATATCCACATCGGCAGCAAAGTTTAGATAATAACCGCTTGTTTTAGTCCGGTCACTAACTTTTATCATTTCGGCCGGGTTAGGGTAATTTGAATATAAGGTAGGTTTTCCGTCCTCACCTCTGATCGGTAAATAAGAAGGATAAGTCAGAGCCGATTGTATGGCATCATACCCATTTCCACCACCCCCGCCACCGGAAGTTGAGTTTGTATATTCATTCTCATTTACATTGACAATTGCTGTCAACTTAAGAAATGGAAGCAATTGTGAAGATATGTTTGTCCGAAGAGCGTAACGTTCCATAGCGGAGTTTTCTACCGTACCTTCCTGTTTGTAATAATTTCCGGACAGATAATATTTCAGCAGTTTAGAACCACCCGTGATTGTGATATTATGATTATTGATGCTACCATCCTTTAATACACAATCCAGCCAGTCTGTTGTTTGAGCGGCAGCTATCTGTTGAGGTGAGAATTGAGGCACCCATTTATTATCAAAAGGTTTATCACCGTAAGGATACATACCGTTCGTAAATAAATAGTTTTCTTTATTGAAAATGTTGGCAACATTCATATATTCTTCCCCACTCAAAGGTTCCAGATACGAATAGTTTTTCACGATAGAATAATTTCCTTCATAAGTGATTTGGGGACGAGTCTCAGTACCTTTCTTTGTGGTGATCAATACGACACCATTGGCTGCGCCAATTCCATAAATGGAGGCAGACGCATCCTTTAATACTTCGATAGATTCAATATCTGCAGGATTAAGTCCGGCCAATCCCGAACGATTGATAGAGTTGGGCATAACCTGATTTCCGTTTCCAACTTCTAAAGAAGTGGAAGGCATCATTACTCCATCCACTATAAAGATAGGAGTACCTGCCCCACGAATTGAAAGGTCAACTGCTCCACCCGGTTGCGGGCTCGTCAACGTAGCTTCCAGTCCGGCAGCCCGCCCAAGCAACATCTGTGACATATTACTTGTTGCGGCTCGCGATATTTTTTCCGTTTTTACCGTTGCAATGGAAGTTGTCAGATTCTTACGGGTGGTCGTTCCATACCCTACCACAACAACTTCATCCAACTGTTTTGAATCCTCTTTCATCGTCACATTCAACGTCATTGGCCGGGTAATTTTCTGCGTATATGTAGTGTAACCTATTGAAGTAAATTTCAGTGTCGAGCCTTCCGGAACTTGCAACTGGTAATTGCCATCTATACCGGTAATAGTTCCTTGAGTAGCCCCTTCTATTATAACAGTCACTCCCGGAAGAACCTCGCCGGATTCGTCCACTACTTTGCCTGTCACCTTGACCGGCTGTTTGTTATCCTGTGATTGAGATGAGACTCTGTTTAATACAATCTGACGTTTTTCAATCGTATAAGATACTCCTTCTCCTTTAAAAAGTTTATCCAGTACCAGAGTCATCAATTCATTTTTCACAGTAATGCTTACTATACGACTTACATCAACAATATCTTTGTTGTATAAGAAACGATATTCTGTCTGATTTTCGATACTAGTCAGGACCTCCTCTACAGTCACATTTTTCAGTCGCAATGTAATTTTGGCAGATTGTGCCAGGATAGGTATACTGATAGCTTGCAAAGCTATACAAAACAACCATATCGCACATATTCTTCCTATTTTTACATTTGCAGGTACATTAATTCTCTTTTTCATTTTTCTAATTGAAATAAGTTTCATACCTTTACATGTTTGGTTATTGGTTCTACAAATAAGTTGATTAACGAATAACTGAATCTTTGGAAAGGAAGGTGAGTCAGACCTTCCTTTTTTATCAGTTGTCGGAAGCTGAATTCACTGATTATGTCTTTCTCATGGCTTGTATTATTTAAAGGTTAATAAATGTGTTTTTCTCTCGTTTCTATCAATAAGACGTTTCTAAAAATAAAAGCCACATTGGATATCACATTATTTTTTCATCTGCACTATTTTTTCTTCAAACTATCGTTTATCCCAAATAATCTTTCTATTTTTACCCCCAACAATAGAACCTTTACTACAATACTATGCCGAATATCAAACAACAGACTTCCGACGACCGTATTCTGGTAATAGCACTGAAACAGGATGATAAACAGGCTTTTACCCGTCTATTCCATGCTTATTATAAAGACTTGGTATTGTTTGGTGGTACTTACATTCCAGAAAAATCTACTTGTGAAGATATTGTGCAAAATATCTTTCTCAAACTATGGAATGACCGGAAGTCATTGGAAATTGAGAACTCACTAAAGTCATATTTACTGAAAGCGGTCAGGAATTACTGTCTGGACGAATTGCGCCATCGCAGAATTATAGATGAACACATTGCTTACGAACTTAAATCGAGTTCTATACATACAGATACGACAGAAAACTACATACTGTATTCTGATTTATGCCGACACCTTAAAAATGCGTTGGAACAATTGCCTCCTCAAGAAAGAGAAGTGTTCGAGATGAGCCGATTAGAAAATATCAAATATCAGGAAATAGCCAATCGCTTGAATATCTCTGTCAGAACGGTAGAAGTGCGTATCAGTAAAGCATTGAAGCAGCTTCGCATCTTATTAAAAGATTTTTATTTGCTACTTTTTTTCTTTCTTTGGCACTAATGAATGTGGGATTTTTTTTCTGAAACGTCTATTATATATAAGGTAAAATGCATATGATAAATAAAGATTCAGACATAGAAATTGTAATCTCCAGATATCTCTCAAAAGAGGCTACACCAGAGGACATTAAGGTACTGGAAGATTGGATATCGGCTACTCCCGCAAACTATAAAAGCTTTTTGGCACAAAAAAACATATGGGAGATCAGTCACCCGGCCTTTAATCCGGAAGAGATAGATGTGGACAGTGCGCACAGAAAAGTAATGGAACAGATTCTCCATCAAAACCAACCGGTGTCCGTTCGTCCTAAGTTGTCCTTCCTGCACTATTGGCAGCAAGTGGCAGCTATCTTACTTCTTCCTTTACTGATATTATCTGCTTATCTTTATTTTAAACCCGCCTCTCAAATTGCAGAAACTTATCAGGAGTTATTCACTCCTTACGGGACTTGGTCGGTAGTTAATCTGCCTGACGGTTCTAAGGTTTGGCTAAATGCCGGAAGTTCTTTAAAGTATCCGACTCAATTCAATGATAAACAAAGAGTTGTTTCGATGCAGGGGGAAGCCTATTTTGAAGTGGAATCCGATAAAGAGCATCCCTTCATCGTAAAAACGAAACAACTGACTGTAGAAGCTACCGGCACTGCATTCAATGTGAACGCATACGCTCCGGATCATGTAGCAGCAGTGACGCTAGTAAAAGGAAAGGTTGCAGTTACTCTTGACCAGAAAAAGACGATTTCCCTTTCACCGGGAGAGAAAATTGACTATAATCTAGCCACTTCTTTATATAACGTCAATAAGACCAATACTTATAAATGGTGCTCATGGAAAGATGGAATACTCATTTTTAGAGATGACCCGCTGGAATATGTATTCAAGCGTTTGGGACAGACTTATAACGTGGAATTTATTCTGAAAGACGCCGAATTAGGGAAGTATTCCTATAAAGCGACTTTTGAAGGTGAATCTTTAAATGAGATTTTGCGCTTGCTTGAAATGAGTGCACCTATTCGCTGTAAAGAGGTTAGCAACCGCCACACTAATAATGAGAAATTTGAAAAGCAGCGTATAGAGGTGAGCAGGACTATACAATAGAGGGAGTTTCAGTCTGTGTAAAAACGCCGTTTCCGTATGCTCTGACAAGGAATGATTCTCATTACTATGAGAATTAATTCTCATAGTAATGAGAAAAAGTTCTCACCGCAATGAGTATTTTTTCTCATTACGGTGAGGATGTTTGAGAATTACTTCATCTTATACACCAGTGTACCACCTTTTACAATATCTTCATGCGAGATTGTTTTCTTCGTATATGGTTCACCATTCAATGTAATACTATCTACATATTTATGTTCTTTCGATAAATTCTCTGCAACAATTGTGAAAGTCTTGCCATCAGCCAAGTACAAAGTCATCTTCGGCAACTGTGGAGCACCGAATACATATTCCGCACTCACCGGATCTACTGGATAGAATCCCATCGCACTAAGCATATACCAGGCAGACATCTGTCCGCAATCATCATTTCCGCAAAGTCCGTCGGGTTTGTTCTTATATTGAGTATCAAATATTTCACGAACTAATTCCTGTGTACGTTCCGGACGACCAGCCAATGCATACAAATAAGTAACATGATGACTTGGTTCATTGCCGTGAGCATACTGTCCGATCAATCCGGTAACATCTGATAAACTCTCGCCTTCTAGCTCAACTGTAAACAATGAGTCTAATTTATTCAGGAAAGGCTTTTCACCGCCAAACAACTGGATTAATCCCGGTACATCATGCTGTACATGCCAAGTATATTGCCATGCGTTTCCTTCCGTATAATCTCCACCAATACTCTCTGAATGCGCCAACGCACTTGGATTAAACGGAGCTTTCCAAGTTCCGTCCGCCTTACGCGGGCGCATGAACTTCGTCTCCGGATCGAATAGATTCTTATAATAGTCAGCACGTTTCGCAAAATAAGCGGCATCTTCCTCTTTGCCCATACGTCGTGCCATATCGGCAGCAGCATAATCATCATATACCGATTCTAAAGTAGAAGATACAGATTCTGCTTTTATCAGGTCTGTCGGGAAATAACCATATTTTGTATAAACTTCCCAATCAGACTTCAACGGATGAGATACGGTCTGCGTCTTCTTTATTATATTGAAAGCACGTTCAGCGTCAAAGCCACGGAAGCCTTTGCGATAAGCCTCGGCTATAACTGATACGCCGTGATTACCAATCATACAGAAATTCTCTTTACCCCACAATCCCCATATAGGTAGGAAACCTTGCACTTCGCCCTGTTCGATGAGAGAATTCACAAAACCGTCCACACGTTCGGGAATCACCAATGTATAAAACGGATGAGCTGCACGGTAAGTATCCCACAAAGAGAATGTAGAATAGAAAGTACCTGTTCCGGCTTTTACAATAGAGTCGGCGGCATTGCGATACATACCATCCACATCTGATATCTGATTGGGTTGAATCAACGCATGATAGAAACAAGTGTAAAAATTCGTTTTTTCATCATCGGTACCCTCTATTTCAATACGGCTCAAATAGTTATTCCATTCATTGTGGGCGGCAGTTCTTACTCCTTCAAAATCCCAGGCAGGAATTTCTGCCTCCAGATTTTTTTTAGCCCCATCTATGCTGGTGGTGGAAAGAGCCACTTTCATCATCAACTCGTCCCCCGGTTGCATGTCAAAAGAGGCAATGATGCGTTTTCCTTTTTCTGTTTCGCCCATCGGAAGATAAAGTGAATCGACTATCGGATGGTTGAATTTCATCACAAAGAAATAATCCTGATTGACCCATACTGTGTTATTGACATGTCCTGTCAGTGTTTGAGCATCTTCCCAGTTTACTTCACAACTGTTGACTTGTGAGTGATATTGCTCTTCTCTCCATGCAGGACCATGTTGCAAGTCAATCAATATAGAGGCAGAATCAGCCTTGTGATAAGTATAGCGGTGAAGGGCAGCATGGATGGAGGCAGTCAGTTCCGCTTTTACTAGTGGATCAGAAAGCTCTGCTGTGTAATATCCCGGAGTAGCCGCTTCTTTATCTTTAGAGAAATGACTGCGATAGGCATCCCACGCACGTACACGTGTACCTGTGACCGGCATCACCAAAATATCACCTAAATCCATACACCCCGTTCCATTCAGATGTGTTTGAGTAAATCCCCAAATCAGGGAATCCTCATAAACATATTCAGAACAATAGCGCCAACCGACCGCTCCCGTCACAGGACTGGTTTGTATCATACCGAAAGGATAGCATGCGCCGGGAAATGTATGACCATTATCAGCAGCCCCAATAAAGGTATTAACGTATTGAGTATAATCCTTTGTTTCCGCCTTTTCAGTCGGAGTACAGGAAGAATAAAAAAACAAGCCTGCTAAAACTGCGGCCATAAAAAGGTTTTTTCTTCTCATTATAATTAGATTGTTAAGTTAATGTCGCATTACATATGCTGATATTTATTTAATTTTTCACGATAATAGCTTTCTACATCTTTCCAATGATAATAAGGAGCTACATCTGTTTTTACCGGTTGCGGTAAGTTTGTTCAGAGAGTCAGCTTTCAATAAGGTCTGTTTTGGAAAACGATAATCATTCGGATCAATCAAATATCGTGAACCATGACGCATATAGGTGCTTATATAAAAAGGCTCGTACCCTTTAGGAGCAGCTGTCTGCTTGGCAGTAGGGGTAGGATATGCATAATAATTATTAGCGGATAAATATCGGTTTACGTTGATCTCTTCACGAGCCGTTTGCGCCTGTACCGTCCATACGAACAAGAGCAGTAAAAGAACAGAGGTGAGTTTTCTCATAATATGATTATTCTATGTATTAATAGTTGTGCCACAAAATTAGAGAATTCTTCTCATTTAAAAGGATTAGATACAGACAAATATACTTAAATCTTACAGAAAAGAAGCTCCTATTTATGTGGATTCGCTATGATAAAACAAAAATTCGTACGACTTATTGAATAAATATCAACTCAATTATTTATCTTTGTTAGCTTAATAACAAGCTGACGCAAAAACAATAAGTATATAATGAAAGATTTCTTGAAATTTACACTTGCCACGGTGACAGGTATCATTTTGTCAAGTATTGTATTATTTATAATCAGCATGGTAACGCTGTTTGGCATCATGTCCGCTTCGGACACGGAAACAATCGTAAAAAAGAATTCCGTAATGATGCTCGACTTAAACGGAACGTTAGTTGAACGTACGCAAGAAGATCCGCTAGGTATTTTATCACAGTTGTTTGGTGACGAATCTAACACGTACGGGCTGGACGATATTCTCTCTTCCATCCGGAAGGCTAAAGAAAACGAAAACATCAAAGGAATTTATTTGCAAGCAAGTTCATTAGGTACCTCCTATGCTTCCTTACAAGAAATCCGTAACGCACTGCTCGACTTCAAAGAGAGTGGAAAGTTCGTCATTGCTTATGCCGACTCCTATACACAAGGGCTTTATTATCTTTCCAGCGCAGCCGATAAGGTGCTGCTCAATCCCAAAGGAATGATTGAATGGAGAGGTATCGCTTCCGCTCCCCTGTTCTACAAAGACCTGCTACAAAAAATAGGAGTTGAGATGCAGGTATTCAAGGTGGGAACTTACAAATCTGCCGTGGAGCCGTTTATTGCAACAGAGATGAGCCCTGCCAATCGCGAACAAGTGACAGCATTTATCACTTCCATCTGGGGACAGGTGACGGAGGGGGTTTCTGCCTCCCGCAATATTCCAATAGATTCTCTGAATGTTTATGCCGATCGCATGTTAATGTTCTATCCGTCAGAAGAGAGTGTAAAATGCGGATTGGCTGATACCTTGATTTATCGCAATGATGTGCGCAATTATCTTAAAAAACTGGTAAAGATAGATGAGGATGACAATCTCCCGATAGTAGGATTAAGCGACATGATGAACGTAAAGAAGAATGTGCCAAAAGACAAGAGCGGCAATATCGTGGCCGTTTATTACGCATCCGGTGAAATTACAGACTATCCGGGTTCCGCAACTTCCGAGGACGGGATTGTTGGTTCAAAAGTCATTCGTGACCTGCGCAAATTGAAAGATGACAATGATGTAAAAGCTGTTGTACTCCGTGTCAATTCTCCGGGAGGAAGTGCTTTTGCTTCAGAACAAATCTGGCATGCAGTGAAAGAGTTGAAAACAAAGAAGCCGGTCATTGTCTCTATGGGTGATTATGCCGCGTCAGGAGGTTACTATATCTCTTGCGTTGCCGACACGATTGTTGCAGAGCCTACTACCCTGACCGGTTCTATCGGAATCTTCGGTATCATTCCTAATGTAAAAGGGTTGACTGATAAAATCGGTTTAAATTATGATGTAGTTAAGACGAATAAATATGCTGATTTCGGGAATATCATGCGCCCGTTCAACGAGGATGAAAAATCATTGCTTCAAATGATGATTACCGAAGGATACGACACCTTTGTTAGCCGTTGTGCCGAAGGACGTCACATGACAAAGGAAGCGATCGAAAAGATTGCCGAAGGCCGTGTATGGACCGGGGAAACTGCTAAAAAGTTAGGATTGGTAGACGAGTTAGGCGGCATTGACAAGGCTCTGGATATTGCCGTGGCAAAAGCCGGTATCGAGGGCTACACCGTTGTTTCTTATCCTGCAAAACAAGATTTCTTTTCTTCCCTGCTTGATACGAAACCTACGAATTATGTAGAATCACAATTGCTGAAAAGTAAGTTAGGTGAGTTCTACCAACAATTCGGTTTACTAAAGAATCTGCAAGAACAATCCATGATTCAGGCGCGTATTCCGTTCGAACTGAATATTAAATAAACTGTCATACATGGACGAACACTTTATAAAGATACATAAGTGGCTCTACCCTGCCTCCTGGCTCTACGGAGCAGCGGTAATGATGAGAAATAAACTCTTTGACTGGGAAGTGCTCCAATCAAAGAATTTTGATATACCTATCATCAGCGTAGGTAATCTCTCTGTTGGAGGAACAGGGAAAACTCCGCACACTGAATATCTGATAAAGTTTCTCTGTAATCAATATAATGTAGCTGTATTAAGTCGGGGGTACAAACGGCATACGAAAGGTTATGTGCTGGCGACTCCGGAAAGTACGGCAAGAAGCATTGGTGACGAACCCTACCAGATGCATCAGAAATTCCCGTCTGTCACAGTAGCCGTCGACGAAAAGCGTTGTCATGGCATAGAAAAGCTACTTGCATTGCAAAAGCCTTCGATAGATGTTATCCTGTTGGATGATGCTTTCCAGCACCGATATGTCAAACCGGGATTGAGTATTCTGTTAACGGATTATCACCGGCTGTTCTGTGACGACACCTTGCTCCCCGCAGGACGACTTCGTGAACCAATTAACGGCAAAAACCGGGCACAAATCGTTATTGTCACCAAATGTCCACAGGACATCAAACCTATTGATTATAATATTATCACGAAACGACTGAACCTTTATCCATATCAACAGTTATTTTTCTCATCGTTCCGGTATGGCAACCTGCAACCGGTATTTCCTATGATGGTTCCGGACACAGATGCCACTTCGGCAAACAATGAAATTGATTTGTCCTCGCTGACAAATACAGATATATTATTGATGACCGGAATTGCCTCACCGGCTCCCATTCTTGAAAGACTGAAAGATTGCACCAAACAAATAGATTTGCTATCGTTTGACGATCATCATAATTTCAGCCATCGGGATATACAGCTTATCAAAGAACGGTTTCATAGGCTGAAAGGAGAACATCGGTTGATTATTACCACCGAAAAAGATGCAACACGCCTGATTAACCATCCGGCTTTGGACAAGGAATTGAAACCATTTATCTATGCCTTGCCTATTGAAATAGAAATATTACAGAATCAACAAGATAAATTTAACCAACATATTATTGACTATGTTAGAGAAAATACAAGAAACCGCAGCTTATCTGAAAGGTAAGATGCATACCAGCCCGGAAACAGCCATTATTCTTGGCACCGGACTTGGCAGTTTGGCAAACGAAATCACCGAGAAGTATGAAATAAAGTATTCGGATATCCCGAACTTCCCGGTATCTACCGTCGAAGGTCATAGCGGTAAGCTGATTTTCGGCAAACTAGGCAATAAGGATATCATGGCTATGCAAGGACGTTTCCACTATTACGAGGGTTATTCGATGAAAGAAGTGACTTTCCCTGTACGTGTAATGCACGAATTAGGAATCAAAACCTTGTTTGTGTCCAACGCCAGTGGCGGAACAAATGCAGACTTCGAAATCGGCGATTTGATGATTATCACTGACCATATCAACTATTTCCCCGAACATCCGCTTCGTGGAAAAAATATCCCCTATGGTCCTCGTTTCCCGGACATGAGCGAAGCATACAGCAAGGAACTGATCCGTAAAGCCGATGAGATTGCCAAAGAAAAAGGAATTAAAGTACAACACGGAATATACATCGGCACACAAGGTCCTACCTTCGAAACTCCTGCCGAATATAAACTATTCCATATCCTTGGCGCCGACGCTGTTGGTATGTCTACCGTTCCGGAAGTAATTGTAGCCAATCATTGTGGCATCAAAGTATTTGGCATTTCCGTCATTACCGACTTGGGAGTAGAAGGAAAAATCGTAGAAGTAACGCACGAAGAAGTTCAGAAAGCAGCCGATGCCGCCCAACCGAAAATGACAACAATCATGCGCGAACTTATCAACCGTGCCTAAACAATCACCCCGATTTATGAGAACTGAAATAGCATCTCTCGGTGAGTTTGGTCTGATTGACCGCCTCACCGAGGGAATCAAACTAGAAAATGAATCCAGTAAATATGGAGTAGGCGACGATGCCGCCGTTCTCTCCTATCCTTCAGAAAAGCAAGTATTGGTAACAACCGACCTGCTTATGGAAGGCGTACATTTTGACTTGACTTATGTTCCTTTGAAACATTTGGGATATAAATCAGCAGTAGTTAATTTCTCCGATATTTATGCCATGAACGGCACTCCCCGGCAGATTACGGTATCTCTTGGCCTTTCCAAGCGTTTCAGCGTAGAAGATATGGACGAGCTTTATTCCGGTATCCGCCTAGCCTGCCAACAATATAATGTCGACATTGTGGGAGGTGATACTACTTCCTCCCTTACAGGGCTTGCTATCAGCATCACTTGTATCGGCGATGCTGACAAGGATAAAGTGGTTTACCGCAATGGAGCAAAAGAAACTGACTTGATCTGCGTCAGCGGTGATCTGGGAGCATCCTATATGGGTTTACAACTATTGGAGCGCGAGAAAGTCGTACTAAAAGGAGATAAAGACATTCAACCGGATTTCACCGGCAAAGAATACTTGTTAGAACGCCAGTTAAAACCGGAAGCACGTAAGGATATCATTGAGAAACTAGCTGCCGCCAATATTGTCCCAACCTCTATGATGGATATTTCTGACGGTCTATCATCAGAATTGATGCATATCTGCAGACAAAGCAATGCTGGTTGCCGTGTGTACGAAGAACATATTCCGATCGATTATCAGACGGCTGTTATGGCTGAAGAGTTTAACATGAATCTGACGACTTGCGCCTTGAATGGCGGAGAAGATTATGAACTACTCTTTACCGTTTCTATCGCCGATCATGAGAAAGTATCACAAATGGAAGGAGTGCGCCTCATCGGGCATATCACCAAACCTGAACTTGGCTGTGCATTAATTACCCGCGACGGCCAGGAATTCGAACTAAAAGCACAGGGTTGGAATCCATTAAAGGAAGATAAACAATAGATTTCATTATATACTTGAAATATTTTTCATTATATACAACACTGATAATAAGCCAACTAGCTTTTTATCAGTGTTTTTTATTTCCAGAAGGCTTGCAGAATCCAAAAGTTTCACTACCTTTGCAACCGCAAAAGAGATATTACCGGACCAAACAACTACAAGGTGCCATAGCTCAGTTGGTAGAGCAAAGGACTGAAAATCCTTGTGTCCCCGGTTCGATTCCTGGTGGCACCACTATCGATTCGGTAATTTCTCAGAACCCATTGAAATTCAGTCATTTCAATGGGTTTTCTTTTATACTCCAATACGCAAATTCCAGCCGATTCGAGTATCTGGAAATGTCCCATTCGGTGGCTTTTTCAGAGTCCCTTTTAAAAACCACCGATTGCACGATATTTCACTCATTTACAACAATTTGCGACAAACATTTTTAGGAGCAAAAACATACTTTTGCATACCTGCTTGAATGTAATGGAAATAGCGGAAAAAGAAAAGCAAAAAAGATTCTTCCTTTACTGACAAATATAAGATGAAGGAAAACAAAGAGAATCTTAAAACTAAAAAAACGGTGGTTTTTCAGACCATGTCTACAAAAAAAACACCGATTTTAACTTTTTTACCGACTTCCAACTCATCTTTCAAGTTGACAGAATAACTAATTGTATTTACCAACTTAAAGAAAAAAGGTTATGAAACAAGGAACAATGAAGATTCTGTTTTTCGTTCTCAAAACGAAATTATTAAAAAATGGTGAAGCACCTATTCTAATGAGGATCACAATTAACGGTCAATACGAAGAAACACGAATCCAAAGAAGCGTTCCTCTCAAACTGTGGAACGCAGCCAAAGGATGTAGTAAAGGAAAAGACCGGGCTTCCAATGAACTCAACAGTTATTTATCTGAATTAGCCACGCGAGCATTGGAAAAGTATAAGGAACTTATACTGGAACAGGCAATATCCACTCCCTCCTTAATATTAAAACGTGTATTCGGTAAGGATACGGAAATGCGTACCCTGCTTGAAGCAATACGACAAGAAATCAAGGAGATGGAGAAAGTTGTGAATATTGACTATGCACCAGTGACCATCAACCGTTACAAAAATGTACTGAAAAAACTCGAAAATTCCATTCCTACATTTTATGACAAAAAAGATATTACTTTCCATGAACTCACTCCGGAATTCATAAAAGCCTTTGACCTTCATTTAAAAACAGAAGTCGGTTTATGCCGCAACACTATTGTACGATATATGAAATGTTTCAAGAAAATCACAAATATGGCACTGGCAAAAGGTTGGATGAAGAAAGATGCGTTTTATGGATACAAAATGGAACAGGATGAAACAACTCCTGTATTCCTCACATATGACGAATTACAGACCGTTATGAATAAGGAATTCACTATACCCCGACTAGCACTGGTACGGGATATTTTCATTTTCGCCTGCTTCACTGGTCTGGCATTTGCCGATGTGTCCACGCTCAAAAAAGAAGATCTGATGCAAGATAATAATGGAGACTGGTGGATCAGAAAAGGAAGAATCAAACTGATGCATCGGCGTAAATATAATCATATCTCCATATACTTATATTCTCCTCTCAAATAATACGTAGAACCCAGGCCAATAAAGCAGGCTATTGTTCCGAATTGTAGCAATATTTAATATCACATACTTTGTATGCCTACGAATTCACCAACTCATAGAAGTTAATGTTTTATTCCTATCTGCTCTTTATATTTCTCAAAGTAATAACATTCTACCAACTCTTATTACTTCTTTAAGTGGCAAAGCCTATACATGTTTTATTTCTAGTATTAAATCTGTATCGTAATACTTATTTTATAAATCAAAGCATATCACAAACCTTAAAGTTTCATATTAATAAAAACCGCTTTGAAAACTTCTCCTTTATTATAATCGTATCCCCCATAACAACTGACAAAGAAGCTCATTTCATGAAATATACATTTCTTTACTACTCCCAACAATACATACCAGATGATTTACCTGAAATATAAAAAGTTACTTTATATTACATTTCCTCAATCTTGCATACAAAGCTTGACGGCTAATACCAAGCAATATAGCTGCTTGTGTGATATTACCTCCCGATTTTTCAAGAGCAAGCTTTACTAGATCTAATTCTCTTTTCTCATCCTTGAGTTTTAGAATAGCAGTCTGACTTTTTTACTGAAATTCGTTATTATTTCTTCATTAAATCCTAAATCTTCTTCAGATAGCAGTCCATATCGTGCTACTATCACAGCACGTTTTATCCGATTTCTCAATTCTCGGATATTTCCAGACCATGAATAACCTAACAACATGTCTTTAGCTCCAACAGTGAATCCTGTTATTTCTCTTCTATACCTTTTAGA
The DNA here is from genome assembly GCF_015559655.1 of Bacteroides sp. 1001136B_160425_E2. NCBI lineage: Bacteria > Pseudomonadati > Bacteroidota > Bacteroidia > Bacteroidales > Bacteroidaceae > Bacteroides > Bacteroides sp. 1001136B_160425_E2. The sequence goes on from NZ_JADMQH010000019.1 coordinate 41,858, forward strand.
AAATTGCTCTCGAAAAAAATCAGCAAAAGCTAGAATATCCTCAGGACATTCCGATAAAGTAGGCATATATAGTTCAAACTCACAAAGACGATGATAAAGATCTTCACGAAACAACCCATTAGAAATAGCTTGTTTCAAATCTTCATTAGTAGCAGAAAGAATACGAACATCAGCAAACAATTCCTTGTGACTACCAACAGGAGAATATGTACGCTCCTGTAATACTCTTAACAGCATGGTTTGCAAATCAAAAGGCATATTACCTATTTCATCTAAAAAAAGTGTGCCCCCATTTGCCAGTTCAAAATACCCCTTTCTATCACTCTCAGCACCAGTGAATGCCCCTTTAACGTGTCCGAAAAAATAAGATGAAGCAAGATCCCTAGGAATTCCTCCACAATTAACTGCAATAAAAGGCTGGTCATGTCTCTCACTATTCAAATGAATACATTGAGCTACAGACTCCTTTCCTGTACCATTAGCACCGAATATCATCACTGATATATCTGATGGAGCAGTCAGCAGGGCAAAGCGTTCCACTTCTTTTGCTTTGAGACTAGTTCTCCGAATTATTCTTTTCTCTTCACTCATAATCAACAATGGTTTCAATAACTCACAAACAAGCTCATGCAATCTTTCTTTATGAACAGGTTTTGGCAAATAATCTTTAGCACCTAGTTTGACAGCATATACGGCATCCGAAAAAGACGCATAATCTGTCATTATAACAAAAGGAATACGTATTTTAAATTTATTGAGCCATTTCAGCAAGCTAATACCATTACCTTCAGGAAGACGCACATCCGAAAAGATTAGATCAAATGTCTGATTCCGTATCAACTTACGGGCAATCGGTTCATTCATAGCTGTTAGCACATCATACCCATATCTTTCCAACCATTTTTTCTGCAACAGCGACAAAGCTACATTATCTTCAACTATCAATATCCTTGGTTTCATCTTTCAATTTAATTATTTTATTTTTGGCATTTGCTATCAATTCATATGCATAAGCAACGATCTTTTCTGTTTCAAAACAAATTACTTTTTTGTCAATCTTCTCATCACACAGCATCCGATAACACACTTGCAAAACCTCAGTTACATTTAACATCTCCCATAATGGAAGCATACGGTGTACAGTTTCACGAAGTTTTTTCCAATCTGCCTTATGTAAAGCCATCCGTAAGTCCATTATACTTCTTTCCGATTCCTCAATAAAAAGTTCCAGTATCTTTCCCTCATCATTCGTTTCAGATGTCAATGCTTTAAAAGAGACATTATTGTTTTCTTCATCTTCCTGTCGAACAGTCAAAGAGATAAAGGACAAAAGTTCCTGAGTGGAGAACGGTTTGTAAATACAGTCAAAGAAACCAGCTTCCATGAAGTTGGATACATCTTTATCTCCACGAGCAGTCATTGCTATTACAGGTACTACCTGAGAATTCCCAATTTTAGAATTACGTAGTAACTTCAATAAACCGAAACCGTCAGTGTCAGGCATTTGAAGATCCGTTAGTATCAGATCAAAATTCCGTTCCCTTAATGCCAAAATCACCTCTTTTACATTTTTACACGCTTGACAATAAACCCCATTACGTTCCAGCATCTCTTTGATTACTTCAAGCTGAACAGAATCATCATCAACAACAAGGACCTGACGTGGTAGCCGTAGCTTACCTATAACAGTTTTATTCTCTTCCTCTTCTTTATCCTCCGTTTCAACAAGTGGCAGAATGACGCTAAACACACTTCCCTTACCGAGGGAACTCGTAACCGAGATTTCACCTTCAAGCAGTTCAACAAGCCCTTTCGTTATTGACAATCCTAGTCCGAAACCTTCCGAATTTATTTTTTGAGCAGCACGCTCAAATGGATTGAATATACGAGACAGTGTTTCCTCACTCATCCCAATGCCCGTATCATGTACTTCCATTATTAACCTTCCGTTTTTATAATCTGCTGTTAAACCAATTTCCCCAACTTCAGTAAATTTAATGGCATTCATTAAAAGATTATCAAGAATCTGTTCAATACGATCAGCATCTCCTGTCACTGTGATTTCCATACCAGATAATTTTGTTAAGAACAAAAGTCCTTTATCATTGCACTTGTGCAAATACCCAGCAATAATTCGCTCTATAAAACGATCCAGTCTAAATGGGAAATCGTTTCTAGTCTCTTTAGATTCGTTCATCCTATAAATGTCTAGCAGATTATTTACAAGATGTAAAATATGCCGACAGGATGTCTGTATATTAATCAGATGACGGTTTCTTTTTTTCTTCTCACGTATATCCATAGCCAATTCAGCACTACCATTTATGCTCCCTAAGGGACCACGTATATCATGGGAAATTGTCAAAATAATTTTCTTACGCATTTCCAAAAGGGCACTATTATGTCTAATACTGTCTTCCAACTCTCGACGTGATTTTTCTCTGTGTAAAAGGTCACGCTGAATAATTAAGTAGGAAACAAATAACAATATGGTAGCAATTACCATCATATAAGACATTAATCGAAAAGAACTCTGCCGCATATTCCCTATTCTTTGTTCTCTTTGCTGGAAAGCTATTTGAGTCAAATTATCCATATTGGAGATCAGAGCCATCAGTTTGCTATTAAGTATTCTATTCTTTAATCTTAATGTATCTATATAACTTTCCAACTCATTCCTTCGCTGTTCCTGCATTTCAATCAATTGCTCATTTAAAGCACGAAACGATACTACAGGATCTGTAACTTTTATAAAATCCTTTTTTGAAAAAAATCCAGCAATTCCCTTTTTTTTATGCGTTATTATACGAGGATAGACCATTTGCTTGGTAGCAACATGCAAACGGTATACAAGTAAACTATCCACCTCTTCCTTCTTATTGACAACTTGCATAATATGAAATAAATGCTGCTCTTTACTTATAAGCAATTTTCTCAATGTATCAATTTGCTCCGAATGAATAAATTCCAAGCAGAGCAACTGTAACTTTTGCAACAAACTATCTGTACATAACCTCCTTTCGCGGTATGTCTGATAATCTGTATCTTTCCAACCGATAACAGATTCCCCTAAAGTCGTAAGCTCTGTAAAATGACGATGAACCGTATTGATGTTGTACTGAATGTTATGAATACTCTCTGAATCTACTTCTATTTCGTATAACTGCTGCTTTTCATACAATATAATTGATATCACACTGCAAATTACTGCCAACAAAATAAAATGCCCGAACAATATTTTGAGATTCAGAATATTTATATTTTTTCTTTCCATTAGCTACAACATCAAAATAAAAAGATTCCTCATTCCTTACGACAGAAATTTTCCTAATTCTATCTAATTAATTCTTGTCCCAGTACCCAATATTTTAATATCCATAAAGCAATATTCTGTATACACTTCTATATTGGTCTCCAACTCTCAACCATAATTTTTTGCTACCAAAAAAATCGCAATTACATATTTTACAACAAGATTTATAACCAAATCATAAGGCTATAATTTCAATATAGTTAATATCAATTGTACCTGATAAAACTGTAAATATTATATCCCATAAAGCTTCCGTCTTTTGTTCAAAAGTTGTAATTTCGATCGTTTCCCAATTATATGTTGCCGGTAATGTTTTCACCATACCACAAATTATACCATTTATTTTGAATAGTACTTCTGCCGTTCTACTGGCAGTATAACGAATCCGCAGTGTAGATTTACCACTACGGAAAGGAAGTTCCTTCCATTTGAGACTATTTACTTGACCTCCTAGACTTTTTACATACCATCCACCACCATTATTGATATCTGAACACTTGCCCACTACATCTTTACCTGGAGCATTACCTGTATCTCCCGGAACAGCAGAGTTATAACAAAAATCGCAGGCTTCAGCCTCCAACTTCTGAACAGCAGGATACGGTTCGTTACTATATTGTCTCAGAATGTTCAATCGCTGGTTAGGATAGTCATAATACACTTTATCCGAACTTCTCCAATAAGCCGCATTCTCTGCCACATCCGTAAAACCTTCTAGGAATATCAGTTGGGCTTTTTCCTGTCTAAAATAGTTCAATGCCTTTTTTAGTTGTTTTCCATGATCTGCATCCAAAAACATATACCCTTCGTAATTGTCTCCTTCCTCCTTTATTTTATCATAATTCTTGTCATCCACCAAGAAACCGGGAATACCTGTTCCCACTTTAAGTCCCTTATGCTCACGTACCTGATAAGTCTTTGTCATGGCTTCAGCCTGTTTATCCGGACTCTGCCCCGTTTTAGGCACACCAAACCAATTGTTTATACCATCCACATATTCTGAAAAGGCAATTGTCAGATCTCTGTCACACCAGGACTGATCTATAATGAGAAAGGGCTTCAGTCCAAACTCACTTTCACATGACTCAGAAATCCGTTGCAATATATAAGTCAATTTTCCGTGATAAGCATCGACTTCACCAGATTTACTTTTTCCTGCCGTACACGTCAACGAACCATCAGCTAATTTTTCATTAATTAAATCATCTATCAAAAAGCCATTGCATCCCCAAAGGTAAATCAATGGTCTGTCATTGTATTTAAAAAGATACTTATCGGGAATATTCGACATAGCTAACCGCAAATTCCTGTCCCATATATAATAAAACACTTCTTTTTCGAACCTTTCTTTACCTTCCGTAGTCGACAAATCAATATCTATTAAAGGGAAATAAGATTCGGATACTCTTACCCCATTTTTCTTGGGTTTGGAAGAATACCCATACCCTAATGCCTCGTTACGGGCAGCACTCCAAGATGCAGGACAGTCATCAAATATAGCTATTTTAAATTTATCCGCTACGCCCCGACGCTCCATCGCAGCAATCATATCCGGTAACAAGTCTGGTCTGCCATGATCTATTTTATGCTTAGCCAAATCGGCCTGAGTTCCACGACAATTCATTGCAACATAGTCCATGCCACTGTACGCAATCTCTTCTACCAAATTATCCCACCATTCGTCTTCTGTAGTGGTAACTTTTTCAAATAGAGATCTATTATAATAAGTAGTCACTCCGTTTTCAAAGTTTTTAGTCCCTTTTCTTAAATCTCCTTCAAAGCCAACCAAAGAACCAATATAAAAATCCTTCTTCGGAGTTGGCTCCGGTTCAGTCTCCGGTTCAAGTTCCTCCATGGGAGGATTGACAGGAATAAATTCCGATTCATTCTCGTCCGAACAACCGATTAACAGGACTGCTCCTAAAAACATAATCCATTTTGAAATGCTTTTCATAGTATTATCTCCTTATTTACTTAGTTTGTTCCACCATTTGAATGGTTCCGTCTTCATTATAGTATAGCTTATCAACACAAATCGAACGCAGCCAGTCATGATTTGACAATACACTATTGTGGTAGAATGCAAACCACTGCCCCTTGTATTCTACTATTGAACCATGATTAGTATAACTGTCTGTTGGCTCCATATAAATACCCTGCGACTTCCAGGGACCAAGTGGAGAGTCACCTATTGCATAACGCATACGATTGTCCCCTTTCACACCATCGTTCCAGTTTTCATCATGATTGTCAGAATAAGAAAGATAATAGATGCCATTCCTTTTATGTATCCAAGTCGCTTCATGAAAATCCTCCAGTCCCTCCATATCTTTCATCAGACCATCCAGTTCCATCATATTATCTTTTAGTTTACCTCCCTTACATTTTCCGCCGCCACCGTTATAGATGTAGGCCTGCCCGTCATCGTCTACAAACACACAAGGGTCAATGAGCGGATCCATCCCTTCAATATAGCCCTGCACGGTAAAGTCCGAAGCAGGCTTCCTGCTGGTTGCCACACCGATTTTCCAGCTCTTGTCCCAATCGGTATCGCTAGGATGTGGGAAATAAAAATAATAAATCCCATCCTTATAAGCACAATCCGGTGCCCACATAAATCCGCCTTCCTTGCGTCCCCAAGAGACTTGCGATGAATTCAAGATTTCTCCATGATCTGTCCAGTGCACCATATCATCGGTAGAAAACACATGATAACGATCCATCAGGTCGCATCCGTGTGGTGGATCAATATCATGCGAAGCATATACATACAACCGTCCGTCTTCCCAGACATGCGCAGAGGGATCGGCCGTATACATATGAGTGATAAACGGGTTGGAGGCCATCGAATCAATACTGGCAACTATCGTATCATTCATTATCAAGTCTACTTTTTTTCCAAACTTACAAGATGATAGTCCTCCAACCAGACAAACCATAAGCAATGGATATAAAAACCTTCTCATAGCCTTTCTTATTCTTCTACCGGAGATTCGTCAATAGATGAATTATCTTCCGGAATCAAATCGGCACCTGACACTTTACCAATTACAGCATTCTTGATACTAAAGTTAGCTTCATGTTCATTAGCATCGTAGTTTGCCACACGAAGGTCGGAATATTTCTTATGTCCATCTTTTAAAGCAAGGTTCTTTTCAATTTTTGTTCCGTGAATCTTGATCTTCATAGACGGTCCCTCGATGTACAGACCACCGGCATCAGCAACCCCGCGTTCTGTGGTATTTTCTGTAATCGTACAGTTGATAAAATCAATCGTATGTTTGACTACTGATGCAGGACCACCTACATAACGCATTGCACCTCCAATTTCATTGGTGCTGTTTTTCGAAATGGTAGTATTGATAAATTCCGATTTGAAGTCACCATTCGGATTCTGAATCTCGTAATAAATGGCTCCACCTGATTTATCGGCATGGTTACCCGTCAGTACGCAATCAGTCATTTTCAAAGAAGCACCGGTAAAATTGCCACCGCTAACGTAAACTGCTCCCGCATGAAAGTCCGACTTATTATCTTTGAAAGTACAATGATCGAATACAGACACACACTTTTCAAGTTGTACAGCACCGCCTTTATCGCCTACTGACCGATTGTTGGAGAATGTTGTACCTTTAGCAGTAAGCTTACACTGATTGGCAGAAAGAGCTCCTGCTTTTTTCGAAATATTGCCATCAAACAGGCAATCTGTCAAAGTCAATGTCACCTTGTTTGCTCTCAACGCACCACCATATATACTCGTTTCCGCTTTATTGCCGGTAAATGCACAATTCGTAAGTGTGACGGTTGATCCACCGGAGAACTCCGATACTGCACCTGTTGTATTCTGTCCGGTTACGGTAAGATTCTTCATTGCGAAATTCGCACCTTCATGAATATTGATAACCCGTCCGTCCGCCTTTGTCAGCACGTTCTTACTTCTATCAGGTTCCAAACCTTCTACAGTGACCAGATGATTGCATTGCGTACCATTCAAATCAAAAGTCTTATCCAGTTTAACGGCTCCTGAAAACTTGATTACAGCATCTTCTTTCGCACCTCTGGCAAGACTCAGCGCCTTGTTGAACGTAAGTACCGGTTGTTCCTTCGTACCTGGATTCTTATCATTCCCAGTAGTAGCCACAAAAATGTCTTTAGCAAAACCTGTAGTTACCATTCCTACCAAACATAGGCTTAATAAGCCTTTAGTCAAATAATTCTGTTTCATATATAATAATATTAGCAATTAGTTACCAAAATAGATATTTCGTTTTTATTATAATAGAATACTCGTTTCCAAGCGTATATCTTTAGAAGAAGCTCCCACCATAATGGTATAATTTCCGGAAGGACGTACAAAATCCGCCTTCTCCTCATCCCAGCAGCGGAGTAATTCTTTTCTAATCTTTATTTCGACTCGTTGTTCCTCGCCCCGGTTCAAAGTCACCCGGCGAAATCCTTTCAGTTCTTTTATTGGTATCACCTTGCCGGTGTCGGGAAGTTTCACATATACTTGCACCACTTCGTCTCCTTTATATTTACCCGTATTCTTCAGTTTGAACGCAACGCTCACTTCCTCTTTATCATCCGTCACCGAAAGATGACTGTATCTGAAAGAAGTGTAACTCAATCCGTAACCGAAAGGATACAGAACTTCGCCTTTAAAATACTGATACGTACGCCCTTTCGTAATGTCATAATCATCAAAAGGAGGCAATTCATTAAGACTCTTATAATAGGTAAGTGGCAAACGTCCCGCCGGATTATAATCACCAAACAGTACCTCGGCTACCGCAGTTCCTCCTTGTTCGCCCGGATACCATGCATTCACAATGGCCGGAATATGCTCGTCCATCCAGTTCACCGCCAATGAACTTCCCGCTATCAGCACCACTACAATATTAGGATTTACCTTATAAATCTCCTGCAAGAATTCACGCTGGTCGGCAGGCAACTGAATGTCATAACGATCTTGCCCTTCACGCTCGATGGTCTTATTGATCCCCATCACAGCAATCACCGTCTCACATTCGCGAACAGCTTTACCCGCTTCTCCGTACAGGTCGAGACGAGCAGCCTTCTCCATTTGAGGTACTCTCCATTGCAATTTACCAATCGCATAGTCGCGTCTGTCGTAGTATTCCGCTTTCAGAAAATAGTCCCTGCCTGCCTCCAATTCGATGGAAGCAGAGTCTGTGCGGACTGTATGTCCGTCCCAAGCATCAATGAGCATCTTTCCGTCCAAAAACAGACGGCATCCATCATCTGAAGTAAAGTTGAATGTATATTTGCCAGATACTGTAGGACGCAGTTTACCCGTCCAGCGTACCGATAGCGGAGATTTGGGCAAGAACGGATCGGGAGCCTGATTACCAGGTTCGAAGTTAATCCATTCTTCCTTTCTCACTTTCGGAGTCCCTTTCAACTCCGTATTATCATAATATTCCGCTTTCAATCCTTCAGGGAAATTAGCCCCCTGAATCAGCTCCATACCATCCGAAGCTGATTTCCAGGGAGCATAAACAACTTTTACATTACCCCTAACCTTATTTCTAATACCTTCGAGAACTGAAACGGGAGTCACCACAGGCGAACCGCTATAATCACCGAATTCGCATTGCCCCGCATTAATTCCCACCACTGCGATAGATTTCATTTTTTCCGGATTCAGTGGCAGCATATTCTTCTGATTCTTCAATAGTACAATGCACTGACGCGCAGCATCCAATGCTACCTGCTGATGCTCTTTCGAACCAATCACGGCAGGAGAAATCTTTGTATACGGGTTCTGACTTCCGCTATCAAACAAACCTAACTTCATTCGTGCATCCAGCACATGATAAGCTGCTGAATCAATATCCGCATCCGATACCATATACTGACGGTAGGCGTTCAGCAACGGTTCGTCGTACACATCATCCCCACACTCCAGGTCCAACCCCGCCTGAATAGAAAGCGTGGCCGCCGCTTCTTTCGTTTTCACATATTTATGAGCGTTCACCAACAAAGAAGGTCCACCACAGTCAGATACTACATAACCTTTGAACCCCCAATCCTTACGAAGCACTTTTTTCAGCAACCAAGTATTCAATGTGCAGGGTACATCATTGAGCGCATTATACGCCGTCATGATAGAAGCCGCCTTCCCCTCTTTCACGCAAGCCTCGAAAGCCGGGAAATAATAATCACGCAACTGTTTCTCAGAAATCTGCGGATTGCAGACAAAACGATTGTGCTCTTCATTATTCGCTGCGAAATGTTTCGGTGTGGCAACAATCTTCAAGTAGCGGGGATCATCTCCCTGCAATCCTTTCACAAAGGCAACCCCCATCACACCGCTCAGATAAGGGTCTTCGCCATACGTCTCCGGTGTACGTCCCCAACGCGGATCACGTGCCATGTTGACCGTAGGCGACCAGAATGTCAGCAGGTCACTGAACTGTTCTTTCTGGCTCCGTCCCTGGTCGAATTCATTCCAGCGGGCACGTGCTTCATCGGATATAACGGTTGCCACTCGTTTCTGCAATTCCGGATTCCAAGTAGACGCCAGCCCGATGGCCTGCGGAAATACCGTGAAGCGTCCCGGCCGAACCACTCCGTGGAGGGCCTCATTGCCATGATAATATTTAGGAATATCCAGCCGGGGAATACTCGGAGAAGTAGCACGCAATAAACTGATTTTTTCTTCCACTGTCAGGCGTGACAATAAATCGAGGATACGCTCATTGACAGGCATATTCTCATTCTTATAGATTTCCTGTGTCCGTACAACAGACAAACATGCAAACAGTAAAATTCCTATTAATATAAATTTCTTTCTCATGTCTTTTTATAAGGTTTTATCTTCATAATATCATTGCCAAACAACATTGTGTCTTTTCACAAGGGCAAAAATAAACACAGACGCTTTCCTTTTCGCTTAAATTAGACTTAATAAGAAATTAAAAATGCGGTTAATAAGCAAAAAAACACTTTTTTTCACTTTACAGAAAAAAAGGTTTATCCTCTAAATACAGACTATTATGTATCAATCTATATTAAATTATGATGTTCATTAGTTAATGGAATTAAAATTAATCCTTTCGTTAATATATCCACTAATAGCCTTCTCTTTACTTAGGCTGCATGTTTCATACTAATAATTAAATTCATGGAAAGAAAAACACATTTGGCAGCATGGATCGGTATCCTTACCTTCCTAGTTTCATGCAGTGAACATGAAACAATTCTCCCAAAAGGAATAGCATCTTCTGAACCTCAATGGGAGAACCCCGTACCATTACTCCCTCAAAATTGTTACATCGGTTCGCTCATGGGCTTCGAAGGCGACTTGATACGCGGCAATGCTTATAAAAAAGATACACGTACCACTTATTTCAACCAGCCCCTATACGAAAGTGCATTAGACGGAGCCGAAGGAAGAGAAAATGACACAAACTGGTGGAAAACTGAAGAAGGGAAAAGAAAGACACAAGAGTGGTGGGGAAACATGGCGGAAGAGATTGCTTATAGCGGCATAGACTATATTGCTCTCAACTTTAGGGGATATGGGTCACAACTTAAAAACAATCCAGTTAAAACCGATCATGGTGACCCCGATCGGGTGAGTGAATTAGTGCAAGCGATGAAAGAAAGAGGTGTAGAAAACAAATTCAAAATAGCCATTTTTGACGACTGTCCCGCTTCGTGGGAAGCTGCCCGTAATCATTATTTAGGGCGTGGATACAGTGGTTGGGATGCCAACAAAGAGAACAATGAAAAACGTCTCCCCTTCCCGCTAAAGACAATGAAAGCACAGATTGAGAAAATGGAACGCAAGGGATGGAAAAACTGCCCTGAAGAAGACAAAATATTCCGCGACTCCGTCTATCAGTTTATCTGGGATTTCAATATCAAAGCAGCATTGCGAAACATCATTGATGAAGGGAAGAAGATAGGAGTAAACGACTTGCTATTCACCTACGAGGGCAAACCTCTGATCTTTTTCTGGGGATGTGGATTTGTCCGTGCCGGTGACAATAAAGAGGATTGCTGCAATGGCCTGCTTTCTTATATCTGCAAAAGACTTTATGAGGACTGTTACAAAGAAACTGGTATGTACCCGTTATTGGTGGTAGATCAAGACTGGTCAAAGCGTGATTACAGCATACGGACATGCCCATACATAGGCGGTATATCAGGTTGGTTCACCATGGCAGAACCGAGAAGAACTTTCACTCATAACGGATTGACAGTAGGTACTACCGTACCTTCATTTGTCGGTGGCGACAAAGACAAGGGTCCTATGGAAAACTGGGATTGGATTGATCCACGCCACGGCAATCATCTGAAAGAATCACTTGATGACTTCATTAACAAAGGGTGCAATCTTATTTTTCTTGAAGGTTTTACTGATGTAATGGAGAATGCCGCTCTTTGGCGAGCTAAAAAGGATGCTTATGAAAAGACTCATTATGATTATTGCAATCAGCGGCTCAATATCCTACGTCAATATAGCCATAACCCCTACCCGAAAACATATAGGTTAGAAGCTGAAGCATGCGACGAATATGATGACACCGGAAGTACACGTTCTGGAAAAGCATTTCGTCTAGATGGTTTAGATATCTATCGATGCAACGACAAGAATGCAGGATGGCACGTCAGAATGCAAGCCGGCAATTATCTGCAATGGAAAGAAATCCCAGTCAGAGCTGGTTACACAGTATTCAAAATTCGCTATAAATCTACAAATAATGCAACTATAAACTTTCAAATTGATGGTAACAATTCCAATCAGCCCAATAAAATACTACCATCAACAGGAGGATTGTGGGAAACCATAGAATGTTGTCCTTTTGTACAACAAAAAGCAGCTTTACATACAATCACTCTACAGGTATCTAGAAAAATTGATATTAATTATTTCGATATCGTAACGCAATAATAGATAAGAGCAAGATTATCAAATACACTCCACCTTTCTTCAAAGTAAGAAAGAGTGGAATGTAATATACATAAATGAAAGTTACTTACATCTTTCATTACATTGCTTCAAAAGTTATTCTGACAGGTCTCCAAATCACAGTTCCACGACTTTCAATGAAACATTTTTCCTAACTCATCTACTAATTCCAGTACAATCTGTTATAGAAAATGAAATTATCCCCATAAAATCATCAAGATCCTTCTTGCTCATATTATTCTTAGAGTTAGCAAAGTACTAACTTAATTCATAATCCATAAAAACAAAAAGTAGTTAAAGGAGCAATATATTACTTCAACTACTTCTTGTTTATATTATTAAGAACAAGGCCGATATAATCAGCCTTGTTCTTAAAAAGGTCAATCCACTACAATAAGTTTCAATCTTAAAGAGCCCTGTTCCGAACTACCGGCATCATACCTATACTGAGCCTTGAAATTCAATTCTGTTCCAATCTCTACAGTCTGTTCACTTTTCAGTTTCAGCGTAGTTGCACTTTTTCCATTCGGACTGACCAAACCTTCAAAGACACCAGGGTCACCATCCCAAACATAGTATACCCCCTGTCCATTAGTAGAATATGGATCATTACCACCGTATTGAGAATCGTCTTTAGATGCGAAATGAACTTTTCCATTCTCATCCGACCACACCCATGGCTTAAATTCCTTTGCACCATAAGGCAATGCATTGACTAAAACCAAGTCCGACTCATTTATTGGAAGTTCTTGCAACACTACACCATCTCTCAATTGTTGCAGTGTCACGGTTCCAGTCACAACCTTATTCTGCTTATTGTTTTTCAATTTAGCATAGTCACCCAAATTAGCTTCCCAACCACCGCCTTGTCCAAAGAAAACAAACGGTTCATACATCAGCCAACGTTCGCATCCTTCCGATTTCACCCCTTCAGGTAGTTTATCATCATTAATAGTCCATCTAACAGGAACACCACCATAAACATTGTAGTTGGATTCCTGTTTTACCCCATTTACTTTAACAGCACCATCATATCGGCTCGTGTTAGTTACTACACCATTCACAACATGATTCTTATGGAAGAAACGGCCCGGAGTATTACCACTATCCTGATCATTGCCCCAATCAGCATTTGCTGTAATTAATTCGTTCGTTCTATCTATATCAAACTCAACCTCCAGATCGGTAGGCTTGATATCATACAAAGCAGATAAATTATAATTCAACAAACATCCCTGATTGACAGATTGGTTAGGCATAACATAGGCATTTGAGCCAAACTGTAAATTCGTATTCTGTAAGACAAACTGCTTTTTGCTGTAAATCTGAACTAATTCAGTAATATCACCTGTATTCATATCACCCTTAATGACATTTCCATCACCCAAGATTACTTTATGGCTTGCTTTCGGAGCTACCGATGGTGCATACTTCACTTTCACATTCTGTACATACAAAGTCTTTCCCCCTTCAATCTGAACTACAGATTCAACATTGTTATTGACTCCCATCACAAACAAGTTGCGAGAAATATCTTCCTTGAAAGAAGCATGATGACCAATAGTCAGGATAAGTTTATCACCATCTAGTTTGACATTCAATGGATCTGTTCCATCAATAGGGGCCACAGGAGAAGCAAACTTCTCGGCTCCGTTTTCCATATAACGATATTTGAGAGTTATAGCTTGTTGTTCATTCAAACGATTCTTGAACAGTACCCAATCTTCAGGAGCTATTCCACTAGTTTCCAATTCGATTTCAATCGGAGTCTTATAATTAGATTCCAAAGCACTCATCTGAATTGTCTGATCCCTAGCACCCAAAGCCTGCTCCAAAGATTCTACTTTAAACTTGACAGGGAATGAACAGTTCGGTTTAGTTTCTCCATTAACCGTCCATTTCACGTATACTACTACTTCACTTCCCACTTCAGCATTATTTTTCACCAGCATTTTCTTACCTGTATTCACATCTGTACCAATGGAAAATGCCGCATTATCTCCTTCAATAGTATAATCGACGGTAATTGGGAAACCTAATTCTTTGAGCGATTTAAGCTGATCCATGTTATCACCGGTCTTGAATCCGATCATAATCTTGTCATCCAGCGGATAGCCACTATTTATATCAAAAAGAAGAGGTTCATTGACATCGACTTCTCCTTTACCCAATTCATAGCAAACAGCTTCCTCTATATAATGAGTCTCTTTACGCACATTGAAATAATCTGAAGATACGGTGTAACCATTCATTGTAATATCCAGTAATGTCTTATAATAGGTATCATCTTCGAAACCGGTCTGTGGCTGGAAGCCTAATTTCAAGATACCATTCTCATCGACTGTTGCACCTTCTTTCACTGGAGTCAGCATCAGACTTCCTGTTGCACGAGTCACTATATGCAAGTCTTGGCAAGCATATGCCACATTATCTGCAGTCGGGTCGAAATGCGTGGCAGGCAGACATCTGAAATATCCCCATGCGGGTTGTTCGTAAGTATATGTATCGTCAGATTTCATTTTCAACGTAACAGCCACCAATGTCTCTTCCGAAGATACCTGCATCGGTCTGTACTGTACAGAGTTCAACCCACGGAAAAGAGATTCTTCAAGTAGAATAGTATAATTGAGTTCACCGAGTTTCACTACCAATATACCATTCTCCTTATCTTCCGCCAACAGTTTGGTCGTGTTATCCACCTTGATAGTAGTCTGCTCACCACCAATTGCTACATAAGATACATTTTCATTAGAGGTAATCGTGACACTCTCTTTTATTGCAGAAGACGAATTAAACACCATTTTGCTATGAGTTGCTTCATCCAGCACATACTGCCAATTACTCCCATCGTTGCTATACCACCATACATTTTGAGATCCTGCTCCTTCTCCTTCACCTTCAGAATCAGCCGCTACTTTAAAATAATACATCACGTCTGCACCTTGTTTGGGTATGGAAATAGTCTCCACAGCACCGTTTTTGTTTGTCAGATGCAATATAAATTCGGAAGCCTGCTCTTCCACATAATCAATCCACTTCCCGTTGTTGATTGCATCTTCCACTTGCTGCTGCAACTTTTTAGTCGCCTCTTCCACAACAGTCAAACGATTGTCAAGTCCGTCAATGTCGTCATCATAATCTTTACAAGACGAAAATGTCCCCATATAGAGCATCAAAGCCCCACAGAGAACTGCGTTTAAAAACTTTCTGTTCATCATAGATAAATTTTTTGTTATTGAAATAGTTTGTTTTTTATTCCCGAAGAAACATACTTTCCGAGAAGAACTATTACTAAATAAAAGTTCTTTATTAAAGATGAGAATGGAAGGAAATGTCTGCTTCATAATATTACAATTTAAAGAACAAATCTAATTATTTGTTTATGGGAACAAAAATAGGGCGCAAGGCTTTCCTTATCGCTTAAATTGAACTTAATACGCAATTAATTATAGCTTAAATGCGTAATTAATCGGTAAAAAAGAAACTTTCACCCTCTTTTCTTGAAATAAAAATTATCTTTGTACATTCATTTTTATGCAATAAAGATATATTTTTATATGAAAATACAGAACCTAGCATTCCTGTTTTTATTATTCATGTGCCAATCTTTCGCACAAACTCCCGACTACGGCCTTTATATACGAACTTTCCCTTTATTCAAAGAATACACCTCCATGCCCCTAGAAGACGGCAAGGCCTTCGAATGGAAAGGTAAAGAATTTGCAATCGACTTTCAGGTATATGTGAGAAATGAGAATGTATTCGGCAGCATCTGCCGCCTCATTACTGACAAACAAGAAAACATAGGGCTCATGTTCGGAAACGATGATAACAGCCGACGACGCCCCATGCTGGTCATCGGGAATGAAGTATATTTCATAGAGAAAGACATAAAAACAGATAAATGGTTGCCGGTGCGGCTCACCATAAACCCGGAAAAGAATACAGTGACCCTACACTTCGACGGGAAAGAAATCAGTGCATCCAGCCAGAAAATAGCAGTGGCAAAGAGTGCCAGTGTGTTTTTCGGTTCTTGTCCTCTCCACGGATATACACGAGACGCTGTTTCCGTCAACCTCAAAGAAATAAGCGTGCTGCGTAATCAGCAAGAAATCAGGCGATGGACAATGATGTTTCACAATGGCAACACCACTTATGACGAACTGGAACAAAGACCCGCCACCGCTCAAAACTCTGAATGGCTGATTGATAAGCGCATCAGTTGGAACCCCACAGGTATGCTTTCGTTCAGCAAACGTCCTTCCATCACATTCGATGCGAATAGCGGAAGTTTCTATGCCGCTTGCGACAATCGAAACCTGTACAAATACCATTGTTCCGACAACACAACGGACACCATCCGCGTGAAAGGAGGCGAATATATAGCCACCCCTACCAATCAATTGATGTACATTCCACAGGAAAAAACGTTGTTAGCTTATAACATAGATGAACAACTGTTTGCCACCTTCAACTTCTCCACCCGGCAATGGGAAAGCAAACGGTCTCCCTTACATGAACAATCTTACTCGGACAACACCACCAACTACAATCCCGCCGACAGTACATTTGTCAGCTTCGGAGGATACAGACAGTATCGTTATAACAATGAACTGATTCTCGGGCATCCCTGGAAGCCCGACACTCCTTTCCAACGTTTCCCTTTGGATAGCATCGTTCCCAGATACTCCTCCACTTCTGTGATTGTAGACGACACACTCTATATTTTCGGAGGGCGAGGCTGTCCTTCCGGGCGTCAGGAACTCTCCCCACACAATTACTATGACTTTTATGCTATCGACCTGCGTACACGTCACACCCGCAAATTGTGGGAAGTAAAAACACCTCCCGGACAGGAAGATTTTCTGCCCCGTAACAATATGGTTTATAATCCGGAGAATCAATGTTTCTACTTCTTCTGTAACGAAGCTGAAGGAGTGTTGAGGCAAATTGATAAGCATCGTGCACACTTTGAAGATGTGTCACTACCACTCGAAAAACTCGCCGACGCGCAATGCGTCTACACCAACCTCTACTTTTCACCTCGGCAGCAGAAGTTATATCTAGCTTCCATCTACACAAATTCGGAGGATAGATATATCCTGAAAGTATATGAAATGAATTACCCGCCAATAATCGTGAAGAATGTGGCATATGTGGAGAGAAAATCCCTCAAAAAGAGTGATGGGAACTATGGAATGGTGATTCTTTCAGTATGTTTGTTCCTCCTTATCGCAGGAAGCGGCATCTACTGCTGCCACCGACGTAAATTACGGAAAAAAAATATGATGCGGGAAACTTCGCTGTCTGAACTAGCGACAGATTCTGCATCGGCTCCGCCAATAGAAACGGTAGAAGCAACCGAGGAAATCACTAAAACGGGAATCTACCTCTTAGGAACGTTCCGGGTGATTGACAAAAGCGGGGAAGACATCACCTCCCTGTTTACTCCCACCATGAAGCAACTACTGGTCTTACTTATACTGCACACAGGAGGAAGAAAAACCGGTATTTCCGGCCAGAAGATGATTCAACTTTTATGGTCAGACAAGATAGAAGAGTCTGCCAAAAACAGTCGTAACGTCTATTTGAGCAAAATGCGTAACCTGCTGGATAAAATAGGAAATATGCAACTATCGGGCAACCAGTCGGCATGGAGCATCGAATTCGGAGAAAAAACCTGTTGCGATTATCAAGAAGCATTGAATCTATTCCAAAGTCCGAAAAGATTACGCGAACAAGATATACAGCTACTAAAAGTGTTATTGCATGGGGTGATACTCCCCGATATGGATGCGGAATGGACAGAGCCGTTCAAGAGCTCTTTCACAGACTCAACCATCAATTTGCTGTGCGAATGGCTGGAAAGTGATCAATGGGCAGATGATATAAAACTGAAGATGACCGATCTCCTGTTCCAGTATGACCCCGTTAATGAAGTAGCTATGAGGGCGAAATGTCACATTCTTTACCGACAAGGGAAAAAAGGACCCGCTAAAGTGGTATTTGATAAATTCTGCAAAGAATACGTAGAATATCTGGGAAGTAACTACAAGTATTTGTTCAACGAGATTGTCCGGTAGTTTAGAATCTAAAAAAAGTACAAGAGTACACGACTTGAAAAGCATTCGTACCTCCTGTACTTTTTCTCTTATTTATAGAACAAGTATCTTTATTACAGATTCAGCATTTTATACTTGCTAGTAAACACTACCGAACCGGTGTTGTCTTTGGTGATAGAAAAAGGTATTAATTTCTCTTCTTCCGGATTAAGTTCATAATGAATGTCATCTCCGACTTTCTTTCCGCCAACAAACATATTTACCTTGCCGGTATCGGTAATAGTGCCTGTATTCTTAACTGACACCCATACCGTTTTCAGATTGTCGACGAGACTCTCATCCACTTTATGGATAGTCAAGCTGAAATCTGAAGCAAACTCATGTTTATAGTCGAGTATGCCTTTCACTCCTTGGGCTGTATTCTTATAGTTTACACTGTGCTTGATTTCATCCTTGGCAACATACTCGGGACTTACTCCTCCCACCATAATCTTAAATTCACCTTTTTCCACCACACGGTCCATACGATCATTAAGCAGTGAAAGATCATAAGGCGTCAGTTCGAAAGAGATGGTTTTCGATTCCCCCGGTTGCAAAGAGATACGGGCAAAATCCTTCAGTTCGGTAATGCGTGTTTTCACACTGGCATACATATCTGTGACATAGAGTTGCACCACTTCATCACCGGCACGCTGACCTGTATTCTTTACGGTAGCCTGCACCGTCACGTTGCCATTCTCTTTCTCCTGAATCTTGAGATTCGAGTATTCGAACGAGGTATAACTCAATCCGTAGCCAAAACGATAGAGCGGATAATACTCCATATCCACATACTCATATCGACGGCCGGAAGTCTTGAAATTATAGTACAGCGGCACCTGGCCTACATGGCGCGGAAAAGTCATCGGAAGGCGTCCGGCAGGATTACAATCCCCAAAGAGTACATCGGCAGTAGCCGGACCACCCTCCTGTCCCGGCAACCAGTTCACCAGAATAGCTTTACACAGTTGTGCAGCTTCTGTCAGCACATACGGACGTCCGGCTTGTAACACCAATACAACAGGTTTTCCGGTAGCACAGACGGCTTTCATCAACTGCATCTGTTTTCCCGGCAACACTAGTGTAGCCAAGTCTTTATTTTCTCCACACGTCTTGATGATACTACTATAAGACTCGCTTGTAGAGCAATCACCCAAAACCATTACCACCACATCTGCTTGTGAAGCGGCTTTCACAGCTTTGGCGATATTGGATTCATCGTCTGTTGCAAAAGTACACCCTTCTTCGAACAATACTTTCGTCTTATCCCCCACAGCCTCCTTGATGCCTGTCAGCACAGACTTCAACTGTCCAGGCTGCAATTTCGGAGTATAATCACCCGGTTGCAAGTTATCCGCACCGGGTCCCAGCACGGCAATAGTCTTGATGTCCTTCGAAAGAGGTAAGATGTTATCTTTATTTTCGAGCATTACGACAGACTGCCGGGCAGCTTCACGTGCCAGTACTTTATGTTCATCCGAGTTCCATCCCGGATAGATTTTATTCCAGTCCAGTTTCTGACAAGGATTATTCTCAAAAAGTTCGTTGCGGAACATGACACGCAACATCGTACGGCATACTTCATCCAGATTCTTCTGATTGAGACGTCCGTCGGCAGCAGCCTTGATTACTTCCTTATCATTGTAAGTATCGCCGCAATTAGTTGCTATTCCAGCAGCCAATGCCTGATTGGCAGCTTCAATCTTATCTTTGGCCGTATAGTGTTTGCGGGCAGTCAGGTTGCCGATCGCACCGCAGTCGCTGACAATAAAGCCATCAAATCCCCATTCCTGACGGAGAACCTGTTGTAGCAGTTCGGTGCTTTTGGCAATCGGTACCCCCATGTAATCAGAATAAGCCATCATCAGCGATTCGGGGTGATAATTGCGCATCACGTGGCGAAACGGAACCAGATGGACTTCCCGCATCTCCCGCTCATTGAGCCCGATATCATGTGAGTCACGTCCACCTAGCGGAGCGCCATGTCCGCCAAAATGCTTCGGAGTTGTCCACAACCCTTTCGACTGGTATCCTTTAATCCAAGCACCGCCAATCTGTGACACCAATACGGGGTCTTCACCATAAGTTTCTTCACAACGCCCCCAACGAGGATCTTGTGCCACATCAAGCACTGGTGACCATGCCTGTTTGGTATTAGCCGACAGCGTTTCATCACCGATTGCCATCGCCACCTTTTCCGTCAGTTCCCGATTAAATGTTGCTCCCATAGATAAAGACTGTGGGAAAATCGTTGCTCCGCTACCATAAGAGAACCCATGAACTGCCTCTACTTTTGTAATAGGTGGCACATACAAATGAGGAATTCCCGGAATTCCCCATCCCTCACGGATAAGTTCCATCTTATCTTCGGGAGTCATGACAGACAGCAGGCTTTCCACCCGTTCATCCACCGGAAATGTCGGGTCCATGTAGCGTTTATCCGTTACCTGCCCTTTGCGGTCAGTCAGTTTTTTCTCCGCCAGCCAGATGGTGACTTCTTTCAGCCCCAGCACGCCCGGGAATTTCTTTGCCTTATACACCAGCTTCACATGAGCCCCGTATTTCGGCTCGGCAAAGTTGAGTTTCATATCTTTGTTACTTCCCTCTACTTTATAGTCTATGGGAACACCCAAATTCATAGGATCGTACGTCACATAAATATCCAGAAGTTGCTTCAACTCCTCCTTCGAGATGCCCTGCACCATCAAGTCTATCTCTTTCACATCCCCCGGCTCCTGGAGTGCCAGCATCATCCATTGATCCGCATCGTACTTCTGCCCAGATAAGGTCCACATGGTTTTGGCGTTCTTATCGAAAGCCAATGGGGCGGTTTCCATATTCGTCGAAGCGGATACGGACAATACCTCACTAGCCTGTTGGGCAGTCATCGCAACAGAATAAGTCAATGTCGCTACTGCCAGTAATATTTTCAATTTATTCTTCATCCGATCATTCGTTTACATAAGTACCTTCCACTAATTAATTGCTTTCTTTTTCAGGCACGGATTACACAGATTAATACTTTGCAACAATGAACACTAAAGGCCGCGTAATCCATGCCTAAATTATGACATTAACTAATGATGAACTATACTTAAAGATTCATTTTGATTACTTTTTTATAAATTCAAAACGATCTAGATTGATCGGACTCTTGATGTGGAGCGTCATTGTATGCTTACCCTGAGTCAATTTCACACCCTCTACAACGAAAGGCTCATATTGCTGCCATGCTCCGGTAGACAAGGGGATTTCGTCAAACTCCTGTGCACCATCATCAAAAGAGATATAAAAATTACCATTGCCCTGAGTAGCAGCATATACCTTTACATCATAGGTGCCTGCCTCTGCTTCAAATGTATAGTTGAGCCAGTCGCCTCCGGAGGTGTTGCCAATATGAACAGCTACCTTGCTGGCACTGATAGCCACTCCCTTATCTCTGCGATAATTCTTATGATTACCCAGTTCTCCATTCTTGAACTCGTAACCGTTGTCGTCAAAATCTTCTGCTTCAACAATACCTGGCACTTTATTCACCGATGCAGCCAGGCTAATCCAGTCAAGATTGAGATTACCATTCATCGAACGCCACTCAATGTAATGTTCGCCCGGCTGAAGCTCTACATTGGGGATTACGACCGTTTCCCATTTATTATTCGCCGAATTCACCTTAGTTTCCGCAGAACGGACCCATGTGCCGTCGATTCCCAACAGAAAGCTACCTCCACCACGAGTCTGCATCATCATACAAGTGACAGCATAGCGCCCGGCTTCTTTTACATGAATGGTATAGCGAGCCCATTCTTTCCGTTTCATGCCACTTAGATAGGTGATTCCATTCTTTGTTTCCACTTTAATATCACCTTCTGAAGGACGCTTGAAGTAGGCATAATGCGATCCTCCATCATTGAAATTCTCTGCTTCAATCTTTGTTTCTTTTGCCAAAGAAACTTCGGGTACCTTGCCATCTTTCGGAGTTCCCCAGTTGTGCAACATTTTGATGGTTCCGTCGGCATTGAATTCAATTGGGTCAAAGCAAACGGAACGTAATGATCCCTCACCGGAGTAGTTAGCTGTGTGATAAAACATATACCATTTTCCCTTGTATTGGACCACGGAACCATGAGTCGTTTCTTCACCATGCGGATTCATAAAAGCTCCGCAATTCTTCCAAGGTCCCAAAGGATTATCGGATATGGCGTGTATCATCCGGTTACCACCCAAATTATTACTATGATTGTCAGAGTGAACCATGTAATACTTACCGTTATGCTTGAATACCCACGGAGCCTCGTGAAAATCTACAAATCCACTCATCGGAGTCATTTCTCCATCCAACTTCGTCCAGTCGTCCTTTTTCAATTTACTACCCCAGCAACCTTTTCCGGCACCACTAGTGTAAATATACGGCTGACCATCATCATCAATAAACACACCGGGGTCTATCGTGGAAGGAATACCTTCAATGAAGCCTCTTACTTTGAAATTTGCAGCCGGCTCCTTGCTTGTAGCCACAAAGATGCGCCATATATCTTCCCCCTTACCGTTCTCTTTCTTCTGAATCTTGTGCGGGAAATAGAAATAATAATTCTTATCTTTCGGATTGTATACACAATCGGGAGCCCACATGAATCCTTCCACACCTACACCGGTCTGTTTCTTCACATCATCCGAATTGAGGATTTCGCCATGGTCGGTCCATGTTTTCATATCTTCGGTAGAAAACACATGATAACGGTCCATATGGTCACATCCCCTTGTCGGTTCCATATCATGGGAAGCATATACATACAGACGTTCCTTCCCATTGATTTTCCATACGCGCGCGGAAGGGTCGGCTGTATACAAATTACCGACGAACGGACTTTTATACATCTGCGAAGGCAGATTCACAAACAGGGGATTACGTTCCTGCTTCGTCACTATCGGATATTTATAATCGAACCCACCTTGTTTGGCATTCCCTCCTACCAAGTCACCAGTACGTGTGAAGATAAACTTATCTACATTCATACCACCATAAGTACACCATTTCAAAATATGTTTTCCAGCTTTCATGCGGATGCCCTCTGCTTTTACAGAACGGGAAATGTTATCCCAGCTATCGTCCGGAGCATATTGTAACTTACAAGCTGGTTCTCCGTCGAGCTCGAAATAAAAACGACCGTTACCGCCCCCTGCCACACAGAACGTCTCGACAGTATAGACGCCATCCTGTGCCACATTTATAGTATAATTGGTCCAGTCTCCCCTGGTTGTGTGACCGATAATCACTTTTTGACCATTCTTGCTAAGGGCGACCCCTTTATCCTCACGATATTGCTTACAGTTGCCTTCCTTCCCTTTCTGAAAGTTGTAAGCAACACCTGCCCCACCTTCATCATAATCTTCGGCTTCTATCGTCCCCGGTACTTCCAATTTTTTGAAAGGTGTTCCTTTGTAATTCCTAATATCCTCTGTTATGGAAGCTTGAACTGTCATGGCACATACAACCAGCCCAGTCAGCAAACAGAAAAATGTTTTTCCAGTAATGTGTTTCATACTTTTTATTATTAATAATCAAATGATAAATATAAGTGGAAGCAAAAGTAAAGCCGAGAGGCTAACCGGGCTATTAATTTCGAATTAATTGAGATTAATAAATCCTTAAAATAACTTGTACGAAAGGTATTCAGAAAAAAAATCCCCACAAAACCTCTTCACAGAGTTTTCATGGGGAAGGACATTTAATTTAAGTATAGTATCGCAATATAACTTAACGTACTACTGATGAAAGTACCTGCTTCAAATATTTATCATCATTAGATTCTAAACGAACTTTCAATTTCATCGCTTTATCACTCTTTACCGGAACTACCACTTTCATCATCACATGATTCCAACCTTTATTCAGTTTCAAGTTTTCTACAGCCACACTGTTTACACCATCTTTAGGTAAATTGTTTGACTGTAATTCATGATTGATCCAGAGATTGAAACCATAAGGAGTATCAACAATCATATTCATGTGAGGCATATCCGGTTCAGCAAGTAAGTTCACCAACGAACGCGGACTGTATATCCAATAGCTTAAATAGAAAATTCCCGCTTTCTTATTGCTTTCCTTATTCTCAAGAATCATGTTTCCCTGATTCGTACCTGTCATCACTTGCCATGTGAGTTCTCCACTCTTCGTATCCAATCCCGGTTCTAAAGCTATTTCCCCATCCAGGAAATCTTTATCCAACATAAACTTCACATTCTGCTCATTATCACGTGTAGCCAAACAAAACAGTGCACGTTGCAAAGTTGCATTTTCATCAAAGGCCTGCATACCGCTCAAATTACTATTGGATATTTGAGCTCCCAGATTAGCAATAATCTGACGTACTAAAGCATTAGTCTCATATTTAATATCTTTCAAGTCTAAAGAAGCAACTACAAATTCCGTTTTCCCGTTCTTGGCAGAAACTATCGCAGCAGGTGACCCTTTCGTTTCACGTTCGCTACGGAACACGGCCGCTGTCTTTGTATTTTCCGATTTATAATTCCACTTAGTCCATTCGGCAGGACAAGCCTTCAGGATTATTTCGCCTTTATCAGCAAAGTCTCCGGAAATACCGAATTTCATTGCATTCTTATTATTAGGCAATAATTCGGAAAAATAGAAATCGCCATGTCCCATACCTTGTACAGCTACCGCACCAGGAGTTACCAAAAAAGAAGTAGCAGGACGTCTGTCCATCTTCATGGCATAAGGCAGATAAACATTCAATGCATCTACATTAGGGGGAAGCATTCCCCAAATCAACACAGTAATGTTATCTTTTCCTGCTTTGGCCTTGTCAAGCAATGCCAGCTGTTTAGTTTCGGTCGGGAAGTTTTTACCGTCTACTACTATCAACGTTTTACCTTTGGCTAGAGTGTTATCTTTAGCAACTGCAATACCCAGTTCTGTCAATTCCGTAACCAATGTGGAACCTTCACCCGCCAATACAATTACTTTTTCGGCAGGAGCCACCGGTTTCAGTGCAGGTTTTGCAGAAACGACAGGTGCATTGTAAGGTTGCATCGGAGTAGCATTGGCAGCGCGGATTGCATCAAACATCGGCCAAGTAATGTACAACGGTAAAGACGGATCATACCCCGGATTAAATGTTGTCGTATAAGGACCAAGACGTTCCGGCTGCATACCATAACCACCTTCTTTGAATTCGGTGAAGAAAATTCCGTCGTTTGCAGACGGAGCTACACTAGTATCCTTCTGTCCTAAAGCCAAAGGCTGCAAAGCATACCATGCCAAATTGAATACGGAAGCATAAGAAGCGTTGAGTTCATGCTGTGTTTTCAGCAAGTCATAACATTCAATTGCCAACCCTTCCATACGCCCTAATTGAGATTCGTATGAGCGGTCGCCATTATATTTTGAAGTCTGCTTAGGCGTTCCGTAATAAGCCATACTTTGTTCACCAATCCCCCAAGGTTTTCCCTGAGAAGCCCAATTCTTCATACCGTTTATATCACCATAGTGACCAATGACAGTAGGCAATATCGTAGGACGCATGGTTTCACCATCTCCCGAAATCCATCCACGAGTGGGATCCATTTCCTGTGCTGTTCTTACCCAGTGATTAATTTCATCTACCTGACGTTGCACCAGTTCTTCCGGAGATTTGAACACGTGTATGGCCACCGGCAACACTTCGTTGCAAACACTCCAACCGAAAATTGACGCATGATTTCTATCCCTCTTGATATAGCGACGAATATGCTCTACAGCATTAGTCCAGTACTCTTCGCTGTCTATTTTAGGACCACCGTCACTTGACCAAAGCCCTGTTTCACCCAAAATACAAATACCCATTTCGTCAGCCATATCCATGTAGAAACGTGGGAAAGGCTGTGCATGGAGACGAGCTGCATTACAGTTGGCAGCTTTCAAAGCTGTATACCATGCCCACGCATAGCGGCGTGTCATTTGGGGTACTCCTGTGAAATGCCATGAATCACCCGCCAAAGAAATATTCTTGCCATTTAAGCGGAGATGCCCGCCTTCAATATCAAACTCTCTCCATCCGAAACGTTCGTATTTAGTATCTATCGCTTTCTTTCCATCCTTTATACTAATCAAAGCTCCATATAGATGGGGAGTAGAGGGAGTCCAGTAATTAAGTTGTCCGTCAGCCACCGGCTGTTCGATGCGCACCTTTGTCACACAATTCGGGTTTAACACCACCTTCTTCTGTCCCGCAACAGCCAAAGCTACCTTCTCATCCAGTTTACCTGACTGAACAGGTGCCTCATTGATCGATTTTCCGGCCATATTAATCCACTGCTTTACAATACCGTCAATAGTAACCGTTTTTTTCTTCGCTGTAGTATTGTTAATTTCCAGTTCAAAAGCCAAAGTTTTTTTGCTCACTGAAGGCTGCACGAACATATCCTGCACATATACCTGCGGATAGGCAAACAAATAGACATCTTGCCAAATACCTGCCATCTCAGTTCCCCACATAGAACCACCCACATTGACACGTCTTCCATTCTTTCCTTTTTCTTCAAATATTTTAGGTTTGGCTATGCCCACCAAAACTTCATTCTTGTCACCAGCCTTAATAAGATCCGTTACATCTATCTCAAGCGGCATAAACAGTTCAAAGTTCTCTGCTACCAACTTTCCGTTCACATAAATCATGGCTTTACCCATCAATCCTTCAAAATGAAGAATGATACGTTTGTCAGCTCCCCATTCTTTAGACACTTCAAAGTCCTTCTTCATCCATCCAATTGTGGCATCTTTCCATTTTTTCGGATAACTGGGATAAGCAACAAAGTCACCTCCCTGCTTATTTGTAAAGTCATTCACGTTCCATGGAGAAGGAATTTTGATAGGAGTTGCATCCCACCTAAAATCACCCGGCAGCTTAAAATCGCCAGCTTTCGCACCGTAAATGGGCATAAAACTCCATTTTCCATTTAAACATATTTCCTGTCTAAAAGCTTTTTCTGTATCATCCACCAACCCTTTCATCGGATTAAAAGTGTATGGATAGTCATTTTTTGCCTGCATAGCCAGGTTTATACCTGCCAGACAAAGCAAAAACAACATTGCTTTTTTACCAAAATTTACACATTTCAAATTCATGGTATTGTTATAATTAAAATTATTAAAATATTATTATCTTACAGGAGGTGTCTCCGTGAATTTTCTCTTTTTAAGCATCATTGCCTTCGCTTCACCAGTAAGCCACAGATAATGGTCAGACTTCAATCCCTCTTCAATAGGAATAAATGTACTCGCTCCCACAGGTACTTCGGTGGCACACTTAAAGATAGCTGTCCCTTCGTCTATTTCATCAAACATGGCTACATACAGCATTTCTGCACCTGCAGCTATTGCTCCGGCATATTGCTTCCATAAAAAAGTTCCTTTGTTGCGAGGAATAAAGAGTGACTTCTCCCCTTCCATATTCTTCCACGAGAAACCGGGAAAACACAAAGGCACATAGTCTACCTTATTCTCTTTTGCCCATTCAATATCTTTGGGAAGAATTGACTTGAACTTATCATAAGATGTCTCATTATAACGTCCCACAAACCAAGGCATAATGATATCACAACTGCGAATAAGCTCATGTAGCTTCGGATCCTGAACTGCATCGTTCTTCAACTCCCTCCAATAAGTCGGCACACCGAGCATCACACTGAATCCGCGGGCTTTCAATCCTCTCACCATCGTTTCCACCTCTCCGAGTCCATATGCACGTTTGTCATTGAAACCTACTCCCCAGAGTGTGACTAATGGAGCACCGTTGTGGAACAGATAACCGGGCACTTTCTTACGATTCTGCAAATCATAAGTTTTTGAGATCTCGTCAATATCATTCAACACCGTCATTTCATCTCCCGACTTCATCCCGCTCAAATCGTACATCACAACAATAGCACGTCCATATTTAGTAGAAGATTTCATAGCCGATGCCAACACCTTATTGAAATGCTTTTTCCCTTTCGGACTTTTTATCTCAGTTACAAAACGCTGCATAAACACACCGTCCAGCCCATACTGCTTCATCCATTTGAAATGAGTATCGACAGTAGATTCATCATACGAACTGAAGACATATGCCGTATCTCCATTGGCCAGAGTGAAATCGGTAGGATAAATCTTACTGTACTCAGTCACATCCGGCCAAAAATCCACACTGCACGAACCTGGTTTAAAACCACGGCTTCCTTGATAGTGATAGAACCCGCGACCGGCACCATCACCGGGAGCAGTAAACCAGCCCTGATAGCCAGCCATTACCAATCCTTTATAAGAATCATATTGTTTTTTACTCTGTACGGTTGTTCCCAACAGCAACAATGCTGCACTAATCAACATTATATTCAATAGTCCTCGTTTCATCTATTCACTTTTGTTTATCAGACGATTATTTTGTGTTGGCAGAAGGAGGAACATTGTCTACGCCCGCTCCCCATGTCTTATTAGCTCTGCTTCCCATTACAAGTACCAGTTTTCCGCCATTGGCAATGTCCGAATGGCTGAACCAAGGCATATTCCATTCCTTTCCGTTCAACGTGGCCGACTGTATATATTTGTTTTCCATCGAACAATTCTTCGCTTCGATTTCAAAGAACTTTCCATTGCCCAAATCCATCTTCACATATTCCATCATCGGGCTGCCGATATTGTAGGTAGGTGTGCCTGGAGTAACCGGATAAAATCCCATCATAGAGAACACAACGAACGCTGACATACCACCACCGTCTTCATCGCCGGGAATACCCATCAGGTCGTTACGGAACCATTCGTGCAGCAAGGTACGGATACGCTTTTGCGTCTTCCAAGGCTGTCCGGAATAGTTATACAAATAAGGAATGTGAAGACTCGGCTCATTGGCCATGGAGAACTGTCCCACATTTCCGGTATGATCCGGCAATTGGGCATAAAATTCGAACTTGCTGCGTCCCAGCGGTTCATTGAACATTCTGTCCAACTCCTGATTAAAGGAGTCACGTCCGCCCATCAGCGAAATGAGATCGGCCACATTATGAGGTACATCCCAACGATATACCCAACCATTGTTTTCACCATAATACTCACGAGCACCCATACCGCCAGAATAACGGTAATCGAACGGCTCGATAAACTTACCACTTTTATCTTTAGGGTGGAAGAAACGGGTTTCCGGATTGAACACATTCCGGTAGTTAAGTGCCCGTTTCAGATAATAATCTTTTTGCTCTTCCTTATTCAAATATCCGGCAATCTGCGAAAGACACCATTCGTCATAAGCAGTACCCAGCGTAACGGCAATCGGCTGACGCTTTTCAAAAGGATGAACTTCGGGCACTGTTTCCACCTCTCCCGGAGCCAAAGCCGGTATATAACCATGTTCTTTATAGAAGCTGTCCAACCATCCGGCAGGTTTACCCGACCAAGGAGCCAGCGTTTTATTTTCAATCCCTTGCTTACAGGCAAGGTAAGCTTTTTCAATATCAAAATCCGTCAGTCCTTTTACACAAGCATCTGCCACTGTTGCCACAGCATGGTTGGAATTCATTCGGCGAGAGTCACCGGTTATTTCAGGGAAAGTAGGCATCCACAGACTATCCATCTGTTCTGCCATGCGGATATAAGAACGGATGATGTTGGTTTCCAAAACTGGCTCAGTCAGCACACGCAGCGGGTGAGTAGCACGGTAAGTATCCCAAATCCAGTCATCGGTATAAAAAGGAACTCCCGCATCTTCGTGCACAGTGCCGTCAAAAGCGCTGAAGTATTTACCATCTTCGCTCAAACAAACAGGGCGCTCATAGCAGCGGTAGAGAGAGGTATAAAAAAGTCCTTTTTCATCATCATTGAAGGCCTTCACTTCAATCTTACCCAATGTACGGTTCCAGATTTCACGCCCGGCAGCAGCAACAGCAGCCACATCATAACCGGAAATCTCACGTTCCAGATTCTTGCGTGCCTGCTCTTCACTGATAAAAGACACTCCGTAACGTACATTTAATGTGCCTCCTTTATCCCCATAATAAAGCGCCACACAAGCATCCTTACCACTCATTTCTTTTTGAGCAACATCCGCCTTGCCATCCTTCAGCACCATCGTCTCCAACGGTTTCTGGCTGGTTTCGAGATAAATATAAACTCTGGTATTATTCACCAGTTGCTGATAACCGCTCACGGCATTGTCATTCACCTTCACGGCTCCCTCGCGTGAATTGAAGATCAGATAGGAAGGAAAGTCGGGACTCATCTCCAGCTGATATACAGCCGACTGATGAGACGGAGCATAAGATACTTCAATCCCCGGTTCATCCAAATAGACCGAATAAGAATAAGGAGTGATGCGCTCGTGATCGTATGTATAGGCAATCACCGGCTTCATCCCGTCTCTGTCGCCCTGATAGGGCGTCAGATTAAACGCCGAACGCTCGCGATGATTAGTGACAATCAAAGGCAACCCCTTGATTTTGTCAGCCGTATAATCGGAACGTTCCGGATATACACGCAACATACTGTTCGGCAAATGGATGGTGGGGAAAGTCGGAACCAGCAAGTGGCTGATATTCCCCATATAAGGATTGACATAATCGACGGGAGACATTTCCGACATAATAGACGAGGTACCATTGCCGCACGATGCCAATAAACATACGGCCCCAAGCAAAAAAGAATTCAGTCGTTTCATGGTATATTTATAATGATATTATATGATTTAATGCATGTGCCTGTAGTTGTTTCTAAGAAGTAGTAAATGCCACTCCATTTGCAGGAGTGACATTGACTGAAAACAACTCTTTTTACCAATAAACATTAACCTAAAAATTAATCTTAAATTTATCTCAACAAATCACTAAGAATATTCACTAATAGTTTTCCGGCAATCGGATCGGTCGTTGCCTTTTCTATCGACATACCCGAAGCTACAGCTGTTCCTTTTCCTTCCGTAATCTGAACCAACGGGAATCCTTTGATAGTCTTCACGTACTCAGAACGTTCATGCATATCACCATTCACATAACCGTGAATCTTGATATGATTAGCCAATGGAAGAACTCGTTCATCTCTTGTCACCTGATAAGCCGAACTGCAAACAGTAGGCACTTCGCGACGGTTGTCGTTGAAATATCTCAATTCCATCCAGTCTATATCATTGAACACGGGAGACTCCGGAATTTCCATATTGGAGATATCGCCTTCAGTAGGTTTTATCCACCCTGTGATGTATTCAGGGAAGACTGCCTTCACTGCTTGTTCGCCATGCAGGAAGAGTACTTTCCCCCCCTTGACCATATATTCGCGAATCGCTTTCTGCTCTTCCGGTGTGCAATCTTTCAAACTGGCAAATACGCATACATCCGCTTTCTGCCTCAACGCGTCTGCCACAGTTGCTGCCGACTGATAAGGTATCTGCAAGTAATCGAATACTTTCTTCGTGTTGTCACCATCCACCAGTACAACCTTCTTACCGGCATCCCCCGGCAATTTATTCCAGCTCTTTACTGCTACCAGCAATTCATATTCATTTTCAGATACAGTCTTACCGTTTTCTGTCAGTTTCAATACCAATTTCAAGTTCGACTTATCAGCTGGCAGACTGGCCGGTAATACGATATTCGGTTCATACCAGTAACGTCCGTAATGTTTCACTTCCGGAGCATTGTCTGTTCCGCTCACCAGCTGTTTGCCACTCTTATCCTGAACAGACCAGCTCACTACCGTCGGTTTCAAAGAAGAACCGTCTTCCAGATCATTGACGATATAGATACGCGTCGGGAGTTTCTCACCGGCATAGAAATGGCGTCCCCAAAGTTCGGCACTTACCAGCACCGGTTGCAACGCACGTTTCATTCTGTAATATACAGGATACGGGGCAATTTTATTCTTATCATATACACTGCGGAACCAAGTCAGCAATGCAAAGTGAATGGTTCCCGAACCCTGGTCATTGGAACGGCGGAGTGCTTCAGCCAGTTCGCTTGTAATGAACGATTGTGCCTCGAGGAAACAATTCGGATTACCGAACGCATACGCCTGCTCTCCTACCCATGATTGCGGATTATAATGTACCAGCGTATAGAAACGGGTAGGATGTCCGGTCTCATTGTTCGGATAGCCGGTAGCCATTTCCTGACTAATCAAAGGACGTCCCGGCATCTTGAAGTCACGCTGAAGTTCACCTTTGAACTGTTTGAAGATAGTACGGTTATACCAGTTGATGTAAGAATGAACATCGTCAATATCTCCATCATCAATCGTATCCCAGAATGCCTTACCGTATTTTTGTGCTTTACCTTTTGCCTGATAGTTGGAGTCGAAACAAACCGGACGAGTAGGATCTACCGCTCTCATGCCCTTCACAACATCGGAGATGATGGTGCTCTTTTTCTTCGCACGTTCCAGATCCTTATCGTTATCATAGAATTTCATCTCGTTGTTCACAGTCCATATCAGCAATGAAGGATGGTTTCTGTATTTTTTCAGCATCCCCAGCCACTCATCTGCCCACATATCAATCAGTTTCTGGTCGGGCATTGACTCGTGAATCATCAGCCAAGGCCATGTGCCTTCGTAACTTACCCCGATACCGTTTTCATCGGCAGCATCCATCCATACTTCATTGTAAGGACAAGTATGCGTGCGGGTCACTTCAATATTACCGGCTTTCATCACCTGATAAAAGTTATCAGCTGCTGCACGGTCATTGGCTACCAATGCATAAGGAGTGTGATTGCCACCCCTGAACCAATAACGGTTACCGTTCAGAAAGAATAATCCATCTTTCACTTCAAATGTACGAAAGCCAGAGGTTATAGTTTTCGTATCAACTTCTGTCTTACCGGAAACAACTGTAAATGAGAATCTGTACAGATTCGGATGTTGCGGAGACCATAACAGCGGTTTCAGATTATTTATTGAGGCTGTGAATACCTTTTCTTCGTTTGTATTCAGCACCTGATTCTTCAGCAACGTACCACTATACAATACTTCGCCTGTCTGCTTATTAACAACCTTACCAGTTACATCAAAGTTACCTTTCTTGGGAGAATGATTGTTGATTGTCACATCAAACGTAGCACCATCCAATGCCGGTTTGATAAATACATCTTCTATTTTCATTGGATTAGTTATTGTCAATTTCACTGGTTGCCAAATACCAGCAGGACTATCACCATAGAAACCATGAGCAATATCTTTTAACATACTATTGGTAACTGGCACTGTCACAGCTACATCTACCACTTTCTCTGCATCTGCTATATTCTTCACGAAGTCGCGGGTCACTTTCACCACCACGAGATTCTTTCCCGGTTTGAACAATTTCGTACCGTCCGCCTCAAAATTACCGAACATTCCAATATGAGAAGCGGCCAGTTCACCATTGATATATACCTCTGCGACTTTGGATACAGCATCAAAATTCAAGACCAGCCGTTTTCCTTTAATATCTTCAGGCAATTCCACCCATTGGCGATACCATGCAGCTTTTATCTTATTATATTCAAACGTATAATTCTCGCAACGATCCGTCTCCTGTTGATAGTAAGTATCAGAAACCCCTTTAGACTGCCTGCCAGCGGCTGATTGCATTTTTTCACCATGTAACCAAATACGTACCGGATTCCAAAAATTAGGAACAGACATCACATGCCAATCTTGGTCATCAGTGGAAACAGCAATAGCCTTCTTTACATCATCCAATTGGTAAGTAGGCATAAACAACCAATTACCGTTAAGGCTAATCTCGCTTCTAGTTCCAATCTGTTTATTTACAATCACTGGTTTATATTCATTTCTTTCCTTTATACGTTTCTTTTCTTTATCTTTAGATGCCAATTTAAAAGAAAGCGTCTTTAAAGGTGTATTATTTAGAAAAGTATTCTCCAAAGGAATGATTGTCAAATCATCAAACTCTGTTTCAATCCAACCACCTCCTAAAGTTACTTCACCCGAAGGAGCCAGGTTGCTGTTTTTATCAATTACATCAATATATGGAAGCTTATTATCACCTACAAATACACGTATCCTGTTTTTACAAACTTCTATTTTGATATTATACCAAGTTCCCGGCACTGGATGAAATCCCAATGGTCGGATATCCATCAACTCATCTGTCCCCATATATCCCATACGGGAAAGATAAAGGTCATCTTGCAAACCACCTTTGATACCTACTACATAGCGGTCATAGCGATTAAAAGCCCTAAAGCCAGCCCAAATTTGAACTTGCTCAGCATCTTTTGGTGCTCTTGCTTTAAAAGAAACAGTATAGTTCCTCCATTTCGGATTACCAAAACAAGCATACGCATCTCTTGACTTTAATACACCATTTTCTACTTTACAAACCCCACGCCCGACCACTTTTAGTGGCTGACCGGATTGAGTAAAATCATATTTCAAGCTGCTGCTTTGTTGGGCATATACTCCATGAGTTACTATGCTACATATAATAAAAAACTTTAAAAACATATTCATAACTATCCATCAATATTTAAGGAGATACATCAATTCTTTATTTCAGTTGAATGGTCATTCTCTTTAGCTTCTGCTCATCAGAGGTACCTCCATAGAGAAGTTCATACTTTCCTGCTTTAATACACATCATATTAGTTTTCATATCAAAAAATTCGAAAGCCATAGCAGGGAGCTCAAGTTTAACCAGTTCCATCTGTCCTGCTTTCAACGTCACACGCCGGAAAGCTCTCAACGACTTCATAGGTCCTTCTGCATCATTCGGATTACGCACATAAACTTGAACCACCTCATCTCCATCACGTTTACCAGTATTAGTCAACGGAATAGTAAGCGTTATCCCTGTTCCTACTTTCACTTCTTTTACATTAGTAGAAGCAACACCATATTTAAAAGTTGTATAACTTAGTCCATGACCAAATGGAAATAACGGCGTCCCCTTAAAATATCGATATGTTCTCCCCGTCATATTATAATCCTGAAAATCAGGCAAATCTGTAGAAGAAGCGTAGAACGTAAGCGGTAGACGTCCTGCCGGATTATAGTCCCCGAACAACACGTCAGCAACCGCAGTACCACCAGCCTGTCCTGGATACCAAGCATCTAAAATAGCATCCATATTCTCTGCCTCCCAAGGTAATGCCATAGTACTGCCGGCACACATGACAAAGATAACCGGTTTGCCTGTTTTCTTCAAGGCTTTCAACATATCTTTCTGTACTTGGGGTAAATCAATATTGGTACGATCACCGTTTTTAAAGCCTGGTAATTTGACTCCCATTTCCTCACCTTCCAACTTCGGTGAAATACCTCCAACAAAGACGATAGCGTCAACATCACTCACTCTTTTGGCAACTGCCTGATAGTCAATTTCCTTTTTATATCCTAGATCAAATCGCAATTCGCCTTTACCACCACCTTGCCAGTATTCCAATACAATAGAATAGCTCTTCCCAGCTTCTACTGTCATAGTATATGTCTTTTCAGAAGCGGGACCATGTCCCCAGTCGTCGAATACTAATTTCCCATCAACATACAGACGTGAGCCATCATCTGCCGCTATATAAAAAGTCACGTTCCCTGATTGTTCAGGTGTGAATATGGATTCAAAGCGTGCTGAGAAATCACGTAAACCAACTCCTGCTACAAAAGGAGTTCCACCAGTTGTAGTAAAATTAAGAGGATCGCTGAAATGACTGCTCACTTCCGAAATTCCCGTAAGTTCTTTATTGTTCCAAAAAGTAGCTTTAAACCCTTTCTTACCTTCAAAAGAACATTGATTAAAATAGCTATACATCACTCGATTATCTACATAATCACATCCTTTATCATAAATAACTTCAGTATCGGATAACTTCTGGCAAATACCGTCCAATACCGTAACTGTATGTGCAGGAATACCACTATAATTCCCCCACATCATAATAGAATCATTAGCATTGGGGCCTAATACTGCTATTTTTCCCAATTTTTTACTCAATGGAAGTATATTGTTTTTGTTGCTAAGCAAAACAATACTTTTCCGTGCCATATCAAGTGCTTTAGCCTGATGCTCCTTAGAATTTACTACCGAATAAGGAATGTCACTCCATGAAACAAGCTTGTCATCATCAAACATCCCTAACTGAAAACGAGCCCTAAGTAGGCGAAATACTGATTCATTGATTTTCTCCTCACTAATAAGGCCTTTCTGAATAGCCTCTTTCAATGAAGCATAAGAACCGCCACATTCCAAATCCGTACCAGACATTACTGCGTCAGCTGACGCTGTAGAAGCATCAGAATGTGTTCCATGATTCTTAGGTTTATAAAAATCCCCTATAGCGCCACAATCTGACACTATTACATCGTCAAATCCCCAGTCTTCACGGAGTATCTTCACTAATAATTGTTTATTGGAACAACATGGTTCTCCCTCAAAACGGTTATAGGCACACATCACTTCTTTTACTTTCCCTTCCTGCACCAATGCCTTGAAAGCCGGTAAATAGGTTTCATAAAGGTCACGCTGAGAAATGTTTTTTGCATCGAAACTATGACGATTCCATTCCGGGCCACTATGTACAGCGTAGTGTTTGGCGCATGCATGAGTCTTATCGTATTTCTGTGTACCGTCACCTTGTAATCCTCTCACTACTGCCAATCCCATGCGGGTAGTCAAATAAGGATCTTCACCGTAAGTTTCTTGTCCACGCCCCCAACGTGGATCTCGAAAGATATTCACATTAGGTGTCCAAAATGTCAATCCTTTGTAACCGCCATGATCACCCTGCTTCTGAAAATCGTGATATTTAGCACGCGCTTCGTCAGATACAATATCGAACGCTTCATAAACAGCTTGTTCATCAAAAGTAGCAGCCATACCGATTGCCTGTGGAAAAACAGTGGCAAGACCGGCACGTCCAACCCCATGTAAAGCTTCATTCCACCAATTATAGCGAGGAATACCCAACCGTTTCACCTCGTTGGCATTATTACGCATCTGACTCAGTTTTTCATCCAAAGTCATACGCTTCAATAAATCCCAAGCACGTTCACTCGGCGATAAAGAAGGATTCCTATAAGGTTCGGTCTGTGCCATAACAGACATAGCAAACGAACTCCACAAAAGTATTTTCAGTAAAAATATAATCTTTATTTTATACATAAATATAAGCAAAATTAATGAGTCATTTTTATTCTTGACACTACAATGATTTGAAAAAGTTACTCCAAACGATCTGTTCATTGAGCAACCAGATGAATATAATTCAAATCAACTGCGCCATTCAAAACTTTGATAGTGACATCCCGATATCCCTTTTCAGAAAAAGTAAACTCTCCGGCTTCTGCCGTTGCCCACTCCCCATCCTTTCGAGAAATGGGGAGAACAACTTTTCTCTTAATATCGCCAACCGTCACCTCAAGAGTTATCTCAGAAACAGCATAGGCATAGCGAACTTTAACTATAGTCTTTCCCTCTCGAAAAGGTATTTCTTTCCATTGCAAATGGTCATTCACTCGAAGTCCGGATACATACCATCCACCACCATAATTCGCATCCTTACATCGTTTCACCTTTCCTGTCAGCGTAATATATTTCATCTCATTAGGATAAACCTTATTGTTAAAATAAAAGTCACAAGCTTCTGCCTCCAATTTCTGCACATAAGGAAAAGGATAATGGCTGTATTGACGCAAGATATTCAACCGCTGATTCGGATAATCATAGAAACGGGTATCTGTACTACGCCAATATGCCGCGTTCTCCAAAAGGTCTGTAAATCCTTCCAAAAAAATGAGATCAGCTCTGTGATCCCCATCACCCGGCATCCCATTTTCTTGGGTAGTAAACATCTCGAGCGAGGTGCTAAGTGTCTTTCCATGGTCTGCATCATAAAATTGACCGGAACCACCAAGATCGTTATTCCAGAATCCAGGAATGGCAGTCCCTACTTTGATATATTCATTCGGAGTATTATCGTTATCATAATGCCATTCCCAAATGTCCGTCTCACGAGGATTATTCAACAAATAATAATTTCCACCGGCATACAATCTGCCCG
Organism: Bacteroides sp. 1001136B_160425_E2; assembly: GCF_015559655.1. Classification (NCBI taxonomy): domain Bacteria; kingdom Pseudomonadati; phylum Bacteroidota; class Bacteroidia; order Bacteroidales; family Bacteroidaceae; genus Bacteroides; species Bacteroides sp. 1001136B_160425_E2. The sequence goes on from NZ_JADMQH010000019.1 coordinate 80,226, forward strand.
GATGGAGTCTTCCAGAAAACCACACATGCATAGCATCAACGACTCCATCGTCACGTACCTGTGGATCCAAATCAGACCAAGCACGGTCAGGTATGACGAACAGTTCATCACCAAACTCCCTACGAAAATCTTCTTTCATCTTCAAGATAATCGCTTTCAGTTTTCCTGTACAATCAATCTTCTTATTTCCTAACCCAAGATATTTCTTATTCAAGAAACCGTTCAGTGTCCAAAGATATAGTACCGGTCTTCCTTTATATTTAAACAGGAACTTGTTGTTCTCACTGTTTTCACCATAAAAGTTCGCAAATGCCTGCTTTATGTTACACGTCCAAATATAGAAATAACAGCCTAATGGATCATTTGGGTCTAGATTATCCAGTGGATAAACAAGCTGTTCCTCTGTTTGTGGTTTAGGTTGTAACTCATACTCTGGAAATCGGGTATCCGAATTATATCCGTCAAAATCACTCAACTCCAAGACCTTTTGTGAATACTTTTTATAAAGATTCCAATTACGCGCAGCATGCCAAGAGGCAGGAGAATCATCAAAAACTGCAATCTTAAACTTATCTTCCACTCCACGTCGCTTCATAGCATCTATCATATCCATAATCCGCTCCGGATTGCCGTGATCTTTCCGTTTCGTCTCGCTTGGTAACCACCCACGACAGTTTGCTACAGCATAATCAACTCCTGAATAGGCTAGTTCTTCCACTAAATTATCCCACCACTCTTCTTCTGTAGCTCCCAATGCTTTAACATCAAATAAGGGAAGGTTATACAAAGTGGTCGTTTCACTACTCATATCTCCCGTTCTCAAACCACCTTCTAAACCAACAAGAACACCCATATACCCATCTTCTTTCAATCTCGCTTCAGAAAGCGGAGGCAACGGCTCCGCTTCAATTCCATTATCCACCTTTCCGTTATCCAGCCAAATATTCCCTTCAGCCACTTCATTATCGGTACAACTGTCCAATAGGACAGTTACACCGATAAATAAAAATACTTGCCAAAATTTCATCATATACTTCTACTTTAGCATATCATTATTTTTTCACCTTAAAAAGTGCTTCTTGTTCTCCTAACTCTGTAGTGATTTTAATCTTAAATTGAGTCTCTTTAAATTCTTTTGCGCATTTAACGACCAAATTGTCGCTATTATCAACAGTTGCAAAATTATCCTTATTATTGTATGGACCTACCAAAGAAACTTTAATATTTCCATAACGTTTTGTGGCCCAATCAGAGACTACCAAGACTGAATTATCATTATTTTCAATTACTGACACAATATTGTTGTTTCCATTTTCATCTGCAAAATACCAATCATGACACAAATTAGAAGTAAATGCTTGAAGCAACATTTTATCATTATCATTCAATCCCGTAATATTTGTCATACATTTCAACAAATCAATTTCGCTATCCACCATACCGACTCCCTCATATAAGCGAATCTTATCAGCTCCCTTCAAGTTAAACCGATAATGAAAACGGAACCACTGATCACTTGGTGAAGAGATCGGATCCAGAAAGTACCAATTGTCTAACACTTCTTTATCTCCCACTTGATAACAAATTTTCAAACCTTCATTTCCACCTTTTTTCCGCATCTCTAGATCAGTATTCTGGATAGTATTTCCACTTCCATCTTTTTCAGCCTTTTGATCGTTCCCAAAATTCAATTTTCGCAAATTGCAGGGTTTCTTCACTGAAAATCCTCCTGTTTCATATATAAAGCTTTTTCCCCACTCTGATTGTAAGAAATCAGTTTGGTCTTCTTTTCTAATAGAGAAAATCACATAATCTTCCGGACTCCAATCATACAATTCTGAAAATTGGATATTAGCAAAACTATAATTATCCTCATCTTTTATACGTCCAATAATAGCCTTCCCCTTGATTGTACACCCCGGCATATTATTTATATCATCTACATCATTTTCTATTTGACCATTGTCAAATATCTGATATTCTTGTTCTAAACCTACTCTTACTTTAATATAAGGCTGATAGTAAAAGTTTACTTTCTTCAGACAAATTCGTTTCACTCCATCATTTGTATTTACCTGAAGCACTCCACCATTAGCTGCAATCAGGTACATATCGAATGGTTTACGGTTAGAACTGCCTGTCATTTGATCCAGATCAATCTGTTTATCCACAAACAAATATAAGGAATTTGTTATATTATTTCCATCAAATCTTGTAACATAAACCTTGTTTTCATTTAGGATATTTAGTTTTCCACCATTTACATATCCCACTTTCAATTTTTCAGTATTATCAAAGAGCGAATTGATTTCCTCAGATGTGAAAACCGAAGTGTTCAGTTTTATATAAGATGTTTTTGTATGAAGTGAAGATATTGATTCCAATTTAGTAGATTCATATTCATCCGCAGCCAGCAAAATATCAATGGACTTCGCTTCTATGCTAACGCTTTGGACTAATAATACTTTATTTGTATTCTTATCAGTATATTTAACAGTCACTTCACCCTTATTTTCAGAGGGTATTGGATTCACTGCAAGATATGTTCCATTCTCATCCTCGCCCACAGTAAAGTTTTCTTTACATTTTCCATCCAATTCATATGTAATCACTACATCAAATCCCAAATCGTCTAATGATTCCAATTTATTGTACCTTCCGACCTCAAAGCCACACCGAATAGTATTCAGATAAAGAGGACTCTTCTCATCGAATATGATAGGCTCCGTTATTGCAGTACCCGTCGTAGCATTAAAAATTTTTGCTTCAGACACCTTATGTTCACTCTTCTTTACTACAAAATCATCAGATGAAGTGGTATAACCATTCAGCTCTACATTCAAAACAGCACCAAAGTACACATCATTTTCCATATTCTCAGGCTGCAGGGAAAGGCTCAATACTCCATCTTCAAGCTTAGCTGTGTTATGGATATAAGTCAATGCAGTTTGGGTAGCACGTGTCTTCAATTTGCGTAAATCAGCACAAGAGAACTTAGCCTGTTCCAATTTGAAGTCAGCAGGTAACACGCGGAAAGAAACTCTAGCTGGAGAGGAAATTATAGCTTCTCCTTGATCATTAATCAATGTGAGAGCCTCAATATAATCATCAAATGCGCATACCCTCCGATATGAAATTGATTGCAAGCCCTTAAATACAGAACCTTCCAATAAAAGAGTATAATGAACCCCTCCAACACTTATCACCATATACTTGTTCTCCTCATCTACAGCAAGCACCGGATCGTTTTTATCACAATGAATCGTGGTTTCCACTTCACCAATATAGACAACCTGCATGATGCCCATATCCTCTGTTTCAACAGCTCTAATAACAATATTTCCCAATACAACATTTCCGTCTTCATCTTTCGTCACTGATATAGTTTTCCCTGTGACACTAACAACGTTGGTATAAGTACCATCTTTCTGAGCTATCTGCCATTTACCATTGTTTACCTTAAAATGACGTATTGTGGCATCCTTTCCCTCAATACTAGGTATAGTAAGCGTTTCCGTTTTTCCCTGAAAATGTAAAGTACAGTTGCCAGTAGCCTGATCTATTTCATAATACTCTATCCAACATCCATTTGCCACAGCGTCTTCCAGCTGGTTCTGCAAGACCTTCACCTTATTCTCCAATACTGTTATACGATTGTCCAGTCCTTCAATATCTTCATCGTAGTCTTTACACGATGAAAATGTAGCAGCAGAAAAGCATAAAGCTCCACAAAGAATTACATTTAAGAATTTTCTGTTCATCATAGTTCCTTTTTTTTAGATTGTTCCTTTTTTTGTTTATCTCTTGAATTGTTCTTTTACAATTTTCAAATAAGTATCTCCTTCCTCCACTGTAGAATCAAGAAATGAATCATACTTATACTCATTCACCGCATGCAAGAACACCAGTCGTTTCTTTCCAGTCTGTGCCTTCAATATGTTACACATACGACGAAATATGACAGGCTCTTTCTTTATAATAGGAGTCTGTAAATCACCGTTCTCTACAAACTTGTTGTATCCTACTGCTCCGGTAGGAACAAAATCAATATTATATTTAGCTGCAATATATTCTCGCGTATACTGCATATTTAAGTAGATAGCTTGCGGATAGAAATAGTAGCTTTCATCATATCGTAATCCATTATACATATTTTGGCTAGTAACAGCATCCACTCCACCCTGAAGATAAAAATATTCATAACGATCAGGCGGGCACCATGCAGCTCCACTCTTGGCTATCAAATACACGTCATATCCTGTTTGTTCTTTCACGTAAGCACGTATGCCATCATATAGCACACGAGAATCTTTTGAATATAGCCTTGCGGCATTTTCAATCAGCACTACTGGCTTGCCATCCACTTTATAATAATGTGTATCCCCAAAAAACTTGTCCGCTACACTGACAAACAGCCGTTGTAACAGCTGTACACGTGTACAAGCCTCCCCACTAATCAACGTCGTCACACAGTCGGGAAGTATCTCCATATCTTCTATAAGATGCTGGTTGGAGAGTTGTGAGGCCTTTCCATATACTTTAGCACCATCCTCCTTAATACCAGTCAAATCAAGTTCCTTAGTCAAGTTGTCCACATTAACAGAACAGACAAATCCCAACGGAAAATTCACATGATTGATATCCGGATTCATATCTACATCATTTTCACCATCAGTATCACTTCCCTCACCAATTCTACCAGTCAATAATTTGACTAAGGAGACATCATTATCCGAAATCTGATTACCGTTTTTAAAATCCATATTAATAGGAGGCATAATAAGAAAATCAATGCCATTGGCAGCATACGAATCCATCTGTTGCTGTATCATATCTACATCTTCTTTACTAACATCATTTGTTTTCAGGTGAAAATCTCCATACATAGGTGTTTCCTTGGGAGAAACATCATATTCATAGTTAGCAAAATCGCCTGTACCTGTTAGACGCGCCCAACAATCAGTTCTATTCACACTACCGGGATTGCCATTCATACGGTCAGTACTTTTCAGATAGAAAGCACCTACCATATAATCCTGTGAAACGGATATCTCAGGAATTTCAAAATTAAGGAAATGGTCATCAATAGAAGGACCACCATTTTCCTCCATACAAGCGGTAAAAAGGCACACTACAAGTAAACATCCTGTAATCATCTTAGCTTCTTTCTTGTTTTTCATGATTCATCATTTATTAACAAATTGGAAATCAATATATTTTTTCAATCCTTCTAATCCATCACTATCAGGATAGTCACGTTTAACATTCTGAATGAATTCTTCTATCGTATGACCATAATATTGCTGAATAATATCTGTATTATAACGAATTTCAAAATTCTGCCAGTTTTCAACTAGCAGCTTTGGATTTTCTTCCAACCCATAATATTCAGCAGACATTCCTAAAGGAGTATAAAAGTTGACACCATCCATCACACGGTTCGGTGCTTTGCTAGATATCTGGTTCTGAGCAATAGCCCCCCAATAACATTCCAGATTCAGATTTCTCTCCGACCAAGGATAAAGCAGACGTTCTGGTACATAATCACAATAACAAATATCACCATAGGACCCTGTACCTACCATGCTGTTGGTGAAATATGGAGGAAAATTCATAATACGAGTACGATGTTCCAGCACCCATCCAGCATGACCATTCCAAAAATCAGCAATCCAACGTTGTTTCCATATCTGCTCCAACCCACCAGTGATTCTGCTACGAGCAGCATAATTTCCCGGATAGGTACGCGGATTTAAAAAACTATCTCTACTCTTAGGATCACCTCGGTAAGTCTGTCCGCCGGATTCACCATAAATGTGAGCTCTGAAATACCCCCGGTATTCTCGTAAGCATTTTTCATCATCACTATCCGTCCCCCATTTGATTCCATTTTGGCTAATATAATCATCATATCCTGTAGCAATGCCATATTCTGCAAAAGAAGCTTGTATGCCATCATAATAATAGGCCTCTGCCGTTCTGGGAAGTGCAGCGATATTCAAATTCCATTCATTAATACGCAAGGAAACTTCGGCCAATAAAAAACAAGCGTCCGCCCAATTCATAAACGTGATAGTACCATCCTGTCTTAAAAAATCAGGATGAATCCATGCCCAGTTCTCTCCTTCATCCACTAACGGCATATAACTTTGTCCATGAGGATCTTTATAAGTAGAAGTAGTGGTTTCAGACAATCGCCCTACATACTGCGTCTGAGGAATAGCTTGAAATTCTTTATACACAGCATAAGGAATACGATAACGCACGTCCACCCGTTTTCCCGTTTCATCTTTCAATGTATCTGTTACGAAAAAACGCTTATCACCTTCTGCCCGCTTAGCATACTTCTGCAACCGCGGATCGTTGAAGGAACGCAAATAAAGATATAAATACTGCCCAATGGCTGGATGTTGAGAATAACCATTATTTGTATTCTCATCATGTCCACGTTGGATACGCAAATAATAATAGGAAGCATCTGAATTCAAATCCGTTCCCCATCGCCCCCTAGCTATATCAGCAACCGAAGAAATGAAGTAATTTCGATTTTTTGCATTCAAAGCCTCTTCTATTTGGCGTTTAGCGAACTGCCGCACCTGTTCGTCCTTTAAATTCATCATACGGACTGCAACTTCAAGGCGTAAGGTATTGGCAAATTTACGCCATTTTTCAATATCACTACTCTTGTCATTTTTCGGATAGAAAGGATCTACACTCAGTTTATCCGTTTCCACCTTCGTATTTGGATTAAACATGTTCACAGCCTTCTGCAAATCACGCAATACCTGCATATAGATTTTTTCTTCCGCATCATAATGATACTTATTCTTTTCAGTAACAGATAACGCTTCTTCCATAGGCAATGCCCCCCAAATAGAAACCAAATAAGAATAAATAAACGATTTCCAAGTGAGTACAATACCACCAACATTGTTATATTCCTCTCTTCCGACATAAGTGTCTTCCAACATTTTGAGATCTTTCAATATCTGTGTATAAAATGTAAACAAACGATCACCCGGATCATCGTTTTCGGAAAAACTTTTCGACATCCGGCAGTAATAGGACTGCCAGCAAAAATAGTCGTGATTGAGGCGTGCCATAGCATTCAGCGTCTTATAAACAGTGCCCGGAAATATAGCTTCAGGAGTCATATTATCAGAATAAATCTTGTCTGGGTCTTGATTGACTGAAGTAAAATCGTCCAGACAAGACGTAAAACCCAATCCCATCAGTACGATCAATATGCAATATGTAATCTTCATGTTTCTCATTAATTAAAAAGTTATTTTCAAGTTAAATCCATAAGAAGAAGAAGGAAGACTAAAACCATTTTCCAGTCCTAGTCCACTACCCAATGTAGTAGTAGCTTCTGGATCAATCCCTTTCGGAGTCTTTTGATAAAGAATTGCTAAATTACGACCTACTGCTGAAAGACGTGCCGATTGAAGGAAACCGCCTATCTTCTTCAGATATTTGGTCGGAACATTGTAACCAATGGACACTTCACGCAACTTGATGAACGAAGCGTCATAAATAAATAAAGCCCCCCGACCAGGATCATGACACCAATAGTTCATCGGATTGATATAAACTAGGGCAGATGTCCCATCCGATTTAAAAACTGCATTCGGAATGTAACTGCCTTTGATGCGATTGTCTCCATAAATAACATTGTTCGTTGAATTACTATGGGAAGAATTCAACAAGCCTTTTCGCTCTTCATTGTTCTCACGTAAGATAATATTACTGAATAAATAGGCATCACGCCCTTGCAATGATTCTACAGTGGCACCATTCTGTGCCCCCTGAAAAGCTGTACCTGACCAAATATGTCCACCGACCTTTATATCCAGTAACATAGAAGCTGAAAAATCACGCCATTTAACAGTATTCCGTAAACCACCAATCCATTTCGGTGATACATTACCCAAAAAGAAACCTTTCTGTTCATAAGGTGAACCGTTGGCATCTACATATACCTGCCCTAGTTCATTTGTCTCACGACCGCTAGTATAAATTGAACCGAAAGGTTGTCCCACCACCAAACGAATTTCTGCCACACGAGCTCCTTTAATAGACATATATTCTACATCATTTGTCAAAGAAAGTACTTTAGATTTGTTATTGGCATAATTAAAATCCACTTTCCACTCCCATTTACTTTTCGTACGCACAGGAACTACTCCTAATGTAATTTCTGTTCCCCAGTTACGAATTTTTCCGGCATTCACCACCTCTGACGTATAGCCGCTAAACCCGTCAAGTTCCGCCCCCACAATCTGATCACGTGTAATTTTATTATAATAAGTAAAGTCAAGGGTAATTCGATTATCCAAGAAACGCAAATCAAGCCCAGTTTCTACGGAAGTAGTACGTTCTGGTTTTAATTTGGGATTTCGCCTATTGTTATCACTTTCATAATAGGACATACTACCTAAATAATTACGACCGTATTTATAGCTGGATAACAATTGGTCAAAACCCGCATCATTTCCGACTTGGGCATAAGAAACTCTGAACTTCGCATACGAAAGATATTTTTTCGGAATCAGGTCCTTAAATGCCTCCGTGAAAATAAAACTCGTACCTGCTGAATAATAGAGATAAGAACGTTTGGAGGCAGGAAGAGACGATGACCAATCGTTACGTGCCGTCAAATCTATATAAATAAAATCTTTATACCCCACACTCGCTGTTCCAAATATACCTATTTTCTTTTTTGCTCGGTATATACTTCCAGTCTGAAGATAACCTCCAGAATTGGTCAGTGACTTAATATCCTGCTGAAATAATGCAGGCATCCGGACAAAACGCGACTTATAGTTGTAGTCTTGCATAGAAGTTCCCAGCGAAGTAGTGAGATTAAAACAATCCTTCCAACGCTTATTATAGGATAATAATGCTTCATAAGTATAATTGCGCATTGTTTCCCATCCTTCACGATAATCACCATCATAATCATTGGGAGAATACAAATTAGCAAAACTCCAGAAACTTTTTGAACTCTGTTCGATTGCTGCTCTCAAACGAAGTCGCAAATCTTTTGTAAATTCCGTTGTTACAGCAACATTTGCCAGCAAGCTGTTTTTCTTATCTCCATTGTCTCCTTCATTCAGCAACCAATAAGGATTCTTAAAGCCATTGTAAGTAGTAGGCCGCCCATCAGGACGTTTCCATGGAATCAACTCTGACAAAGACAAATCGCGGGGCATAGAGGTGATGATATTCAATGGATTGCTATCCGAACCATTTCGTGAACCACGATTGTGCCCTGATTCATGCATATAACTAGCATTTATATCAATATTCAAAAACTTTACCGGTTTGAAACCAAGATGAAAATTGACTAGATTACGATTCACCTTATTAAAATTCTCCATAATGTCATCTGCCTGAATATTCGTATAAGTCAAACGAGAACTAAAATTTTCTCCTCTTTTATCTACAGACACATTATTAGTCCATGTAGTAGCCACTTCATACATATTTAGAATATTCCCATCATTCGGTGAGTAAGTTTTCATATAACCATTGCGTCCTACCACATCAAAGCCAAGCATCGGTAGCCCCCAACTGTATTGATTATAACCTGAACCTGTCAACTGATTAATGCCCCATGGCAAATTGGGGTCATAGTCCAAATCCTTACCAGGAAGATTAGCATATCCACTTCTGAAAGCTGTATTTGTACCTACACCATACACATTTTGATAAATGGGATACTGGCTAAGTTTTGTAAATTGCAGGTTAGTGGAATATGTTATTCCCAAGCCTTTTTGATAATCTCCTTTTTTAGTAGTAATAATAATAGCTCCATTAGCTGCATCCGAACCATAAATAGCAGTAGCATTTGCCCCTTTCAGCACAACTATGCTTTCAATGGCATCAGGATTCAGACTGTTTGCAGCGTTACCATAGTCTATGCCAGAATCTTCTTCATCAAATCCGGACTCATTAATAATAGGTACACCATCAATTACAAAAAGTGGTTCATTATTACCAGTAATAGAATTTGTTCCACGCATACGAACCGAAGCCGAGCCAAAAGGACCATTAGAAATAACCTGCAATCCGGCAACTTTGCCCGAAAGCATATTTAAGAAATCTACATCACGAGATTCTGTCATGCTTTCAATATCCATCTTTTGAAAAGCAGTAGAAAGAGATTTCTCGTCACGCTTCATATTCATGCCAACTACAACCGTTTGTTCTAGCATGACTGTTTCTTCCTCCAATACTACATTCAATATGTTTCTTTCTCTCGTAACATTGAGTATTTTGGTTTTAAAGCCAATATAAGAAAACTTCAAAATCGCATTGTCTCTTATCTTTATTGAATAGTTTCCCTCTAGATCGGTAATAGTACTCTTATTCTGTTCATTTACATTCATCACAGTCACTCCAATCATCGGCTCACCCATTTGATCGGTAACTTTCCCTTTTAATATTCGATTTTGTGCATAAACATTGCAATTAGTTAAGAATAACAATGTTAAGAAAGTGATCAACAAACTTCTTATATTACGTTTCTTCCTCATAGTATTTTTTATTTTCAAAGTATTACTCGTCTATTTTATAGAGAAATCCACAACATTCTTAGATTGAGAATTAGGAACAACAGATAGTCGATACTGACCTGGTTGTATTTCCCAACAATGTTTAATTACATTCCAACGCTGTAATTTTTCAACAGGAATATCAAATGTAACCATTTTTGTTTCTCCTTTTTTTAAATGTACACGAGTAAAATCCAATAATTTTTGTTTTAATTGCTCGCCATTCCACTTATCTGATGATACATAACATTGTACAACTTCATCACCGTCATAAGCACCCTCATTCTTTATCATAATGGACAATTTGATTGTCCCTTTACGACCAATCTGTTTTTTCTGAAGTTGGGGAGGCGAATATCGATACTTTGTATAACTCAGCCCATAACCGAACGGAAACAATATATCTCCATTAAAATATTGATAACTACGTCCATTCTTGACATTGTAATCATCCAATGGCGGCAGTTGCTTTTCATCAGCATAGAAAGTAACGGGTGTCTTGCCTGACGGATTTACTTTTCCAAATAGAATATCCGATATAGCCTGTGCTTCTCCTTGTCCACCAATCCAAACATTTAGCAAAGCTTTTGCATAAGGTACAATCTCCCCCAACATCAAAGGAGCACTAGAGCCGAATAATACAATCGTATTCTTATTTGCCTGAGAAATACGCTTAACCATTGAAATTTGCTCCGGATTCATAGCCAAAGAAGTCCTATCACGTCCTTCCGCACCACTGTTATCCCGAATAAAAACAATAGCCACATCCGCATCTCTCGCCATTTTCTCTGGTGCAGCTGTACTCACATCCACAGGTGGACACCACAGAAAACGGAATTTATCCTTCTTATTCATATTTTCGCATTCTATTCTAATCTCATAGCTTTTATTGGCCACCAATGAGATAGCAGCAGAAACTTTACCTCTGTTCCCCGGACGATCAATAACCAATTTCTTATCAATATACAATTTCATGTCTCCTGTTCCCTCTAACGATAAAATATGTTCGCCAGTCTCTCCAGGTACCAACGAAGAGGTCCAATATGCAGAAAGCTTTCCAAATCTTCTCAGTTTTTCCGAGTCAACCGCCTTGAAATCAAGTGTTAAATCATGTTGTTCAAAAATAGGTTTCCCTTCAATCTTAGGTCTATTATAATAATATCCTGTCAAGCCTAATTTCCCTTCATATTCATATTTGGCAGGTCTCACCAAATTAGCTTCTGGAACCACTACGTTCTCATTACCATCACCCGCCCATAGAAATTTAATTTTATCTTGATACCCCTCTATAAGAGCATCCAAAAGGGTTGTATTTTGTTCTGAACGACCACTATAGTCACCATAATACACTTTTTTGAAAGCATCACCGATTAAAGCTACAGTTTTCAACTTTTCGGCATTCAAAGGAAGTACGTTCTCATTCTTTAATAATACAATAGATTTACACGCTGCTTCATACGCCAGTTGTCGGTGAGCTTCACACTCAACAATATTATTATTAGGGCGCTCATAGGGTGTCTTGGCTGCAGAAGAAGTCAGAATACCTAAACGTTTTCTTAATGTAAGGACTCTATTTAAAGCTATATCAATATCCTTTTCCTCAATCAAACCTCTATTTAACGCTTGCCTCAAAGCTTTTCCATATTCATCACGTAAAGCCATATCACACCCTGCTTGCAGAGCTGCGGCAGCCCCTTCAGCTCCATTGGCTTTATATTTATGTTTATTCGAGATATTACCTATAGCAGAACCATCAGACATAACAACACCTTCAAATCCCCATTCTTTACGTAATACATCTGTCAAAAGGAACTCATTGGCACAGCAAGGAACCCCATTGAGCGCATTATAAGCTCCCATAACCGAAGTAGCCTTACCCCGCATGACAGCCGCTTTGAAAGCTGGAAAATAATATTCCCGTAAAGACATTTCATCTACTTCTGCCGAGCCATCAACACGTCTATTCTCTTCATTATTCGCAACGAAATGTTTTGGTGTAGCAACTAATTTCAAATAATACGGATCGTCTCCTTGCAATCCTTGAACAAAAGCTACTCCCATTTCAGAGGTAAGAAGCGGATCCTCACTAAAACATTCTGACATACGCCCCCATCTCGGGTCACGAGCAATATTCAAAGTAGGAGAGAAATAAGTGAGTCCTTCATATCTGCCTGTAACTCCTTTTTTGTCCAATGCTTCATAATACTTAGCTCTAGCTTCATCTGAAATGACATTTGCAATACGCTTCATCAAATCAACATCCCACATACTCCCCATAGCTATAGGTTTTGGAAAAACCGTCGCCTTACCATTACGAGCGACTCCATGCAGACATTCATTCCACCAGTCATAAGAAGGAATATCCAAACGTTGTACTGCAGGAGCTTTCGCACACAAAAGATCTATTTTTTCACCTGTTTCCAACTTACTTATTATTTTTAAAATATCTGTATCTTTAGTTTGTTGCGCATTCACAAAACCACTCACAAAAATAAGAATGGAAACAAAGACCAGTAGCCTGAATATTCTTTTGACACTATTTGCATTCATGATAAAAGTATTTAGATTATATATGCAACCAACAATATCCTGTGTAACTGAAACAAATACCACCTCCTCTAAACGAGAAAAGTAACATAGCTTCAATCCTCAAAACAATCTTAAACCTTATTTTTAGACCTAATAACTATTTTATTTATTCATTTTCAAATAGAATTCATGTATTGACCACCAATTTCCATCAGCTATTCCAGTTTGAACAATTTTCACATACCTAGATTCAACTACCTTAGGAAGAGTTATAACCGTTTCCTTTCCTTCCGTACCTTTTCCGGTAACAATCGCTTCCCCCCAATTCTTTCCATCATTTGAAATATAGACCTCATAACCACGCGGATAATCCATGAGAGATTTCCCCTGGTTCAATTCTATAACATTAAACGATTGAGGAGTTCGCATATCAACCATAAACCATTCACCACCTTCTTGAAGGATTCCTGAAGCCCAACGGGAGCCTAAATTATTATCTATGGCTTTCTCTGGAGCTCGATTTTGGTCACGACTATTTGAAGCAGATACAACCCATCCAGTACGATCTAAATCAGAATAAATAACTTCATTTTCATTAATCACTTCCACAGCTTGTGCCATTTCCATAGTAAAAAGTGAACAAGCCACCAATCCTAAAATTTTTTTAATAATCATAATCCTAAAAAATTTAAATTAACAATTATATTAACAAACAATATACTATTCTAATATGTAAAGTTCTAACACACTTAAAAAATGTTTCGTTATATTCCCTCCCAGCTCATAGCTTCAAAACATGAATCCTATTAAGGAATGATTTGAAACGAAACACCTATAATATCACCTTATAAATATTTTCATTTTTTATAATTTATAAATTGCATTTTGCATTATCTATAGTATTTCGATTTTTCACAAATATCAAGACCTGATCTAAAAATAGACTATATATAAGCTAAATATAAACTAAAAGATAAGCAAACAGAAAAAATTATTAATTTATTTATTGTCTATCTCATTATTTGCCTACCAAAGAAAGAAATTATAACGACATGCTACCTTTCATCTATGCAGAAAAAGTAAAATACCCCAATGTCAACCATACTATCCTGTCACTCCCAATTCAAGGTCCAGCCTAAGTCTTATGATTATCAAATTTCATATATTAGAAAGAAGTATTAAGCCCATCTATTTTTTTGCTTTACAATTCTCAATAAAATGATGGTATATACTAATCATCAAGTTAAATCCATACACCAACAAGTACACTAATCAAATAGCACGAAGACCGAGATCTCTATTTAGTTAAAAATAAATAATAAAAAAGGGAAAAAGGGCTATATCAATATATTTAGCAAATATTTAGTTCTAATTTATACAAAAATTAGACTTACAGTTTATCTATGCAAAAAAATAATCTATAAAAGTGTATAGTAAATGAAAAGAATTTTATTATTAGTAATGCTGCTTACCATGATAATGGGCAGCAATGTCGCAAGTCAAAGTAGATACACGATATCTTTGAACGGTGACGAATGGAAACTATGGATGGACAAAAAAGCAATGTGGCGTAATGATAAGTTATTCTTGCCTACCGAAACAAAAGATCTGTCGAATTTACCTGTGAATCAGCCTACAGGAGGTTGGAGCGTGCTCTGCGATACATCTACAGGCGTTAACGTGCAAGTACCAGGCACAGTGGAAGAATATCTCACCAAGACCAAAAGTCCGAAACCCGAGGATACGGAGGGTGTAAGTTGGTGGTGGCGTAAAATCAAGATACCCATTGACATGAAAGGACGACAGATCCGTCTTTATTTTGGTTCAGTGCGTATGCGTGCTGAAGTATACCTTGATGGTCGTTTAGTAGCATACGACATTGTGGGCGAATCCCCCTTCGACTTCGATATCACTAATGCTGTGAAGTTCGGAACAGAACAGACATTAGCTGTACGTGTGACCAATCCTGGGGGAAACTATGACAGCCAAGATTTCACCCGCATAAAATGGGGTAAATATGAAGTACCTACCGGACGTGGTTTCAGTGGCCTGATAGGTGATGTACACATAGAGTGCCTTAATTCTGTGTATATTTCAGATGTATATATGCAAAATACACCAGAGGTAAAGAAAGTAAATGCTATCGTAACGTTATCGAATACCAAAGAACAGAATACCAAACACGATATAGACATCGTAGTGACAGAAAAGAATAGCCCAATGAAAGAAGTATTTCACACAACGATGAAAAACATTACCATAACTTCAGACAATCAAACTGTGAACATTCCCATAGAAATAAAGGACGCCAAACTATGGGATGTCAATATGCCTAATCTATATGTTTGCCACGTACAACTGAAAAACGGCAAAAACGTTGTCGATAACAATGAGCGTACCTTTGGCTTTCGGTGGTTTACCGCCGAAGGTATTGGCAAGGATGCCATACTGCGACTTAATGGACGACGCATAGTGCTACGTAGTGCCATTAGTTGGGGATACTTCCCTGCTACAGGTCTCTACTCGACTAAAGAAATGGCTAACCGACAGGTTAATATAGCTAAAGAAATGGGACTAAATATGCTCAACTTTCACCGAAGTATCGGAATGCCTGTGGTATTTGAGGCGGCAGACAGTCTTGGTCTACTCTATTATGAAGAACCAGGATCATTCAATGCCGCCAACAATAATACCTTTATACGCACCATAGCCAACGAAAAACTGCATCGTATGATTAAACGAGACCGCAGTCATCCAAGTCTGATAATATACAATCTCATAAACGAACTTCGTGGCTCGATCGCCGACGACAAAGAACTTACAGAGAAACGTATGAACGATATGAAGATAGCCCACGCACTTGACCCAAGCCGTATCATGACATTCACATCAGGATGGGCGAAAAAGGAAAATAGCGAAGAAGATTCAAAGGCGCATATGCGGCCATTTGACGATAAACTTTATCGTCGTGGATGGTTTGACGCTCACCGTGCTGGTGGTCCTGCTACATGGGAGCAGCGTTCATACAAAAGTCCGAAGGAGAACTTTATGTTCAGTGATAACCACACGGAAATATTTATGCGTGGCGAAGAAGGAGCCATATCCACTCCGCCACGAATAGAAAAGATCTACGAAGAAATAGTACGCACAGGCAAAAATGGATGGGATGGCTTGTTCTGGCGTGACCAATATCAAAAATTCAGTAATTATTTCAACGAGAAACGACTTGCTTCCTCTTTCGGTACAATAGATAATCTAACGCGAGCTATGGGAGATATCTCGCTCTATCACCAAGGCCGTCGTATTGAAGGACTTCGTATGCAGAATATCGGCGACGTATATGCAATAAACGGTTGGGAAGCCATGCCTTATGACAATCATTCAGGAGTAGTAGATATATACCGCAATCCGAAGGGCAATATTCAAACATTGGCGTATTACAATCAGCCACTCTACGTAGCTGTATCAACACGCAGTCAAATAGTACGTTGTCCTGGTACAGCCATTATCGACTTTTACATCGTAAATGAAAAGAACTTGAACGGTAATCATACCTTATGTATAAAAGTACTTTCTCCCGATGGACAAGAAGTGTTTAACAAAAAGGAACAAATAAATATAGTTGGCGGTGATACCTTCGGACAACTTCTTGTCGAAAACGTGAGCGTACCGATTAAGAAGAATGGTGGAATGTACCGTATTGAGGCAGAGATTATATCGTCAGACGGAAAGGTGTGCGCCATAGGGCGAGACGAAGTACTCGGCGTTGAATGGCAAGCCGAGGATATGGCCGGAATTGGAGCATATTATGGCATAGCAAATGATCCAATGGCAACTTTCTACAAAAAGAATACAGGTAAAGAATTGCCTCCACTCAGTAAGAAAAGTGGTAAACTCGACTGGATTGTAGTGAACCGTACACCGTTTGAGGAACCAGTAGATATCGCATCCAAATTTTTCATGGATAAGGATGGCAAATCAACATTACAAGTTACATGGTTCTCTGATTTCAATATGCGTAATAAGGTAGTAACAAATACAGTTGATAATATAAGCCATACGTTTAAAAACGGGGAACAACCAGATAAATCACTAAAAGCAAACAAACCGTACTCAGCAGTCTGGGAAGGAAAAATAATGCCGCAGCACACGGGAGAGTTTCAGTTCTTTGTAGAAACTAATCGTGGTGTACGACTTGAAGTAGACGGAAAAACAGTGTTAAACTTTTGGGATAATAAAAAGGAAATAGAAGAATATTGCACACTCAATCTAAAAGCAGGCATTCCCGTGAAGATAAAGGTGGAATACAGACAAAATCAACAAACAGGCAAGATGAAATTAAAATGGGCACAGCCCAATCCTGATGGTATATCAGCACAAGCCATCTTTGACCGTGCCCAAAATGACGGAACCACGATAATATTACTCAATAAGTCTGAGACATGGATGAAAAATGTGGCAGAATATACAGGGATAAAATATGATGGATATTTTACAATTGGTCGTCATTGGATTGGTGGTGTACACTTTGTGAAAAAGCACCCGTTATTCGAGGGACTACCCGTCGGTGACTCGATGAACTGGCCTTACCAAGCAGTAGTAAAAGACAGTGATCACCGCTTCGGACTATGTATTCATGGTGAGGATTTAGCTGCTGGAGCATACCGTAGTTGGCCGTTTAACCTTGGCACAGCAGTGGGTGTAATTCCCTGTGGAAAAGGGCGTATAGTATTCTCTACGTTGAATATCGTAAATGAATTAGACAATACCGATACGGCATCAGAAGTAGCACGCAAACTATTTTGCAACTATATAAAGTACTCAATCAAATAAATATTTTTCATGAGGGTGTCTGAAAAGGACATCCTCTTAAATTTTCTTATTTCAGGAATATCCACAAAGACTTCTTCATTTTTAACATATCTATATTCATTCAAGAAGTCTTCTTCACATCAATGCGCCAAAATTTCATTAAAAGAATATTTATAATCCACTCCTAATGAACTTTTATATTTTTTGCAAAACTCGTTATAAATATTCAAAGAAAGCCCTTTTTTACCTTGCTGATAATATATATAACATTTAGTCTGTAATGCTTCTTCACTCAAATAATCATGATAAAAAAGAATATCTGCCATTCTTAGTTTTCTCTCATCCGACAGGTCGGAACGTTTTAATTCTTGAGAAAGGAAATTAATAGTCAAATCAGAAAGTTCATTTTTCGAATCATCTGCCCAATCATTATCCATACCAGATAACACTCCCCGCAATAACAAAGTAACCAATAAGTCCGTATCTTCCAAAGTCCGACTATTATTATAGAGCAAATCAATCGCTTCCATATAATCGCAATGAGTATCACTGTCAAGTTGGATTTCCCACAAAGAATTATTATTTACTAACTTTACACCTACATTCTCTAACAAAAAACGGAGTCTACTAAGATAAGTATTCCTATTATTCCGCGCAGAAACCTCCATCTTATCTGACCACATTATCTGAATTATCTGTTGCCCCGATATACTTTTCGCTTTCTTTTTTGACCATAGTATGAGTAAAAAAAGAAGAGTTCTTAATGTTGGAGTAAAGTTAGATGTTATATCTTTACCCTCCCTATCTATCACCTGAAAGCACCCCATTAAATATATACAACTCTTTGTATAAGGTACTATTGAAACCTCGTCAAATATTTCCATTTCTGATTTTTCAGATACTAAATCCGTTTTCTTTTCGTTTACAACAAACTTATTGTCTATCTTTTCGCTCTTACTTTTCAGAGGCAACATTCTTTTCTTCCAATAACATCTACAAATAAGGATTACCACACATAAAAGAAATATAGAAAAAAATATCAAAATAGCCTGAACTTTAGTTTTTCCATCTTTCCTCACTATAGGAGGGAGAGTTTTAGTCAGCATCCGTAGAGAAGCGACAGGCTCACTCATCTCATAGACCAAAACAGTAGATTCACCATTTCCATTTGACAAAATAAAAACAGTATACATCATCTTTCGAAGCGAAGAGTAAAAAATATCACCGTAAATATATTCAGTCTTTAGAGGAGCATACATAGGATAAGACATATCTTCTATAAATGGAGAATCCAAATTAATCCTAATCATTTTCCCACCATAACGCTTGCATAATAAGTAAAAATATCCATTACCATTATATATCATGTGTTCACTAGGTATAAATTCTTCCTCTGTTGCATATTCCTGTCTCTCCCATAACTTTGTGACACAATAAGTTTTCAAATCTACAGCATAAAAGTCCTGAAAATTTCGCGGTTGAATCTCCTGATAGCCAGATACAGAACCATTACCACCAAAAATATAAAGAACATTGTCAACAATAGCTGTCGCAGGAGAATAACGCGGAGGTATCTCTTTCAATATTATTTTTTTCGGAATAATTTCAGGATGGTACGGATAGCTTATTGTTAATTCATTACTATATCTAAAATGACCATATCCCCCAAAACTGACAAGAGTACTATCTATCGAATTATAATTAACACTGTTATTCCACGCTTTATTATCTAATGTAGAGATTTCAGTCCCCCCCCATTTCAAAGTTTTAAAACAGAAAAAAGAATAAAGATTTTCATTTACATCATAAGACAGCAAGGTATCTAAACAAGAAATAAACATAAGTTGATTTGGAAAACGAGCCACACAATTTCCACCAACCGTTCTAAGACTATCTAAATAATGGGTATAATAATTATATTTATATAACATATTATCCCCCACTGTCATATAAAAAGTCTCCTTAGCTGAATCAAAAGCAATGGAAGGAAAATGATGAAATGTTTTTGTCAGTACAAGTTTCCACTTTAAGGTTTCATCTATAACCCATTTTGTATTTTTACCAATAGCTACTTGTCCTTGACATGAATCGTATGTTGTGTCATTATTATGACACTGTAGTTTATAATTACCTACTTCTTGACCACCACAAAGAAGACGAATATCTTTAATGCAAACCGATGCCACATAAGGTGTATATTGCCTCAATGGATAATAACCAAAAAATACTTGAGAGCCCTTCCCCTTATTAACAACTGAGGAAGTGAAGATGGTTTCACTTTTATCATATTTCACTTTTAATATTCCCTTCTTTGGATAAATGCTCAGCTCAACATCAGTCCATTTCTCCTTCTTTACAGAACAATTAATACGATGAGCTTCTCCCTCTGTTACTACCACAACAAAAAGTTGCCCATCACTTTCTCTACTGAACACCATTTCTATCACCTCTCCACGATCTGTTATCAACCGGCAAAAAGAACCAGTCATATAACGGTCAAATAACCATAACTGAAAAGTAATGGTAAACTCATCATTCCAATCAATGACTTCACCATTATTCAATGAAAGAGTAGTAAAATCTTTTTTAGGCAATGGATGAGATAATATCTCAAGCCCATAATCCAATTTCTGCCCATAACAAAAGGAAATAGATAAAAAAGATATTAATATGACAAATATGCTTTTTCCCATTATGAATTTCTATAGTATTTAATTTTCAATAACAAAAGTAATACATTAAATTATATACAAACCGACAATTTAACTTATTTATATATTTTTATTCAATAAAATGAACCATAATTTTATGCTTGGTTACATTCCCATATCACATAAATAAACTACTAAAGATTTTTTTAACAAGACCAAAGATTTGTTTTATATTTATTTTTATAATTCATCGATTTACTAACGAATTTAATATAAATCCGAACACCAGAGGGATCGGACTCACGAGGAGTCTTCTATCAGTTCCCGTCCCCCCGGAACCACCGGTGGAAGTACCGGACCATGAAAGGCAGGGCCGGGCAAGGAAAGTGACAGACCCGGAAGACTACCAAAGAAAGTTTCAGATTCCTGCTCCCAAGGTCGCAGAGTGGAAGACCGCATACATTGACGGAGACTGCACCGCCGGATCGCCATGCTTGGTCAGGGGCGGTGGTTGCAGCAGCATCTCCGGTTCTATCATCCGGCTGCTGGAACTCCATATGGAGGAACATAGTGAGGGTATCGTCCATAACCGTCAGACTAAGCTTACTTGAACCAAAATAATGTTAAAAGCATTCCGTTTGGAGCTTTTTTTACCCCATTTCTTTCGGGAATAGAGTTTAATTTCGTATCTTTTAACATGACAAAGAACTATTGAGTTTTTTCGATTAAGGCGAAGTGGCAAATGACTATACTTTGGGCATTTCGCCTTTTAACACCAAAGTTAATCAATTCTACAATTCTGTGAAACGGATGAACAAATCAATATAGGATAACTTTTTGTTTTTCCTTTCAAGGCAATGGTTTGCCGACACCTTATCAATAAGTTTTCTAAAATTCTTATAAGCCTCTTTTTCTTCTTTTTTAATGACTATAGGTAAGATTCCAAAGTTATTCCATAATGTTTTCATACATTTATGTATACTTAAAAGCTTTTTATTTCTTTGTGATAGTACGCATTAAGTAAATTAGCCAATGCCAAACAAGTAAGTATCAATATTAGTTTTGCATAAAACATACATAGGAATCTGTACACCTTCATCGTTGATATTCGATGAATTCCATAAGTCGATTTCCATTGCTTAAAGATTAATTCTATCTGCCATCTGATATGATACAAATCTTGTATATCCTTGGCAGAAAGAATATAAGATGGTACATTAGTAATGAACTATATTGAATGGCGAGAGACTTTAACATACTATTAACATTTGCCGTACTTGTTGACGGAAGTCGTGGTAAAGTTTTTTTTATCCATGAGGCGCCTCCTAAACAAGCAAAAGGCGGAGTTTCAGCAAAGGCTGCCCCGCTCGCTCCATTGTTTGTCCAGTGTGGCGCGGAGAGCGTATTGCTGGCAGGTTGCTCCTCAGCAGAGCCTGTTTCCTCTTCGGCTCTCCAAGAGGCAAAGTTAATAAAAAGTACCGGACTATATCATATCCTGTCAGTTCCCGATTGTTTTTTGGCTGACGAATCCATCCTCATAGGGCATACCGCTTTTGACGACGGAGAAAGCCTGTCTGAGAAGTTTGTTGGCAACGGCGACCATAGCGAGCCCCTGGTTTGCCTCGCTCGCGAAGTCGCGTGTATGTCTCTTTACATGCCGCGTTATACCTGCTTGCGGGCCATGCGGCAACGTAGAGAAGCCCGCGCAAGGAGGAATCACCGTTACGGTTGATGTGACCGCAGTAGTTGACCGATGTGCCCGACTGCTCGTAAGTAGACGCAAGTCTAAGATACCGGGAAAGCTGTTTGGAATTGTCAAAGTTGGAAAAACCGGCCGTGGCGGCAATCAGTGCCGTGGTCAAAGTGATTCCTATGCCTTTGACTGAGGTGGCAGTTTGAGCTGATGGTTGAACTCCTTTTCCGTAACATCTGCCAATTCCTTTTCAAGATTGGAGATCTGCTTCTCCAGAGAGGTGATTACGGACGACACGGCTCCCTTGGCAGACTTGTCGACAACCGGCAGAACATCAAGCGAGTGAGCGAGGTTCTTTGTGGCGACGAGTTGTTTCTTGCACTGTCGCAGGACGGTGCGCTTCTGTTTGGGGAGCATAAGAGCCTCCGAGGGGATTTTGTACAGCTCCGGCTGCATCCGCTCTCCGTAAAGGGCTATGAGCCTCGCGTCTGCACGGTCTGTCTTGGTCACCGTGAGCATGGCCTTGGCGAAGTTCTTTATCTTCAATGGATTTTCCATGCTGACCGTTATTCCGGCTTTGGAAAGCAGATAGAGAAGCAATGTGCTGTAGGGCCCTGTGGCCTCCATGACGCAGTGGCACTCCGCCGAAAGTGTGCGGATGAATTTGCGGATATCCGCGGTCGTGTTGCGGAAATCACTGACGGCACTCCACCTGTCGGGAGAATAGGCGACGGTGAACATAGCTTTGCTGATGTCGATTCCGATGTATCTCATAATCTCGCAATTTATAAGAATCACCGTTACATCTCAGACCTCCATTGCAAAATGCGGGGTCAGGAAACTGCCCAAATGAACTATCCGGTCTCGGATGTAAAAGCACGGGGACACAACATTTCTTCCTGTCTCGACGGACGAATGAACAATCTGCCTTATTCCGTGCTTGTGGTGGCTCTTGTGTTGATTACAAATTTAACAACTCGTTAATAATCGTACAAATTTAAGAAATATACAATGAACAAATTAAGTTTGAAGAGCAACTTGGAGTTCTCACTGATATTGTCCTTTCTCCTCTGATTAGCCTTTTTCTGTTTATTCATACGTTGGTTGTAAGCCTTTTCTGAAGCAAGACTGATATCATTATCCTTTCCTTATTTCCGATATATACAATCATTTCCAAGTAAGGGATAGAATACCTTCTCATATATTCTTTTGAAATTAATATCTTCTCCATGAAAGTCAAAGACAGACAAGGAAAGCATTAAACGATAAATAAAAAAGCTTTTCTTTGCTTTATCCCTTCAAGTACAGTAAGACTACAATACCCCAGATCTCGAATAATCAAATCACCGGCTCGGCTCCAATGCAATCAAAACTTTCTTTGGCATCTGTTATATCATTACGATTGCCATCGGTCAAAACCAACTCTACGATAGATGAACTTTTAATATCATACTCATGGATACTTATGCCGGCTTTGGAAATATTGACGTTGCCACCTGTTCCCCGATAGTACGCTTTCAGAAAATCAGGCAATATGAATTTAGTGGAGTCTTTTATTCTTACTCTCTCAAAATGTGACAAATAGGATTTTCCCAGAGGAATAGATATGTAATTAGCAACTAAATGCGACAAGATTGACTTTACAAAAGATTGGGCCGATGCATTGAACCGCTCATCTATCGATTGCTTCGAAACATAAACTCCAAAAGTCTCAAACGAGTAAGCACCCGTTTGAGACAATGAGTATTTCCCTGTATTCAATGAAGCGCAGTACAGCAACATATCAATAAATATGCTGGGGGTGATTCGGGATTTTCTCCTTTTAAAACCACTTTCCTTTGCGCATTTTTCCAATAACTCATCTGTCAGACTTGAACGAAGGACATTAAAATTTAAAACAATTTCAGAAGTATATTCCTGTAGCCCACAGACGCTTGAAATCCTCATAAATCTTGGCACATAGTTTACCCACACCATGAAGTCCTTTGCAACTGTAGGCCCTGTAGCCGGGAGGTGTTTTTACATTTTGAAATTCCCCTTTCAGCACTTGAGGCTTTTGATATTGATCAACACCATATTCGTTGCAATATGCACGAAACGAACCAGGCTGCTTGCCTTCAGCACATAGCTGCATGAAAGACGTGAAAATCAGTCTGTAAAGTTCAACTTTATCCATAATTCAAATTTCACGGCAAAGTTAAAATAATACAGGCCGGCTTCAATAGGTTATCACGGACGGTTGTACCGTATTATCTTGGATTTATACCGTCATTTTTTAAGTAGAAGAGATACAGGAGGACCTTTTCAGCGCTCTCTAATATCCGTCAGCCCTATTTTTATCTGTAATACACTTACTATCAGTGTTTATTATTTCTTGTTTTTTGTTTTTCCTAATAAAACGAGGCAGGGTTATCGGAGCTAAAATGTATCGGTATGCTTTCAGATTTACTATAAAAAAAGAACCAACAAATAACGCCGATCCTCAATAAAAGTTTTCAATTGATTTGTTGCACTCAAATATATTGACTATTTTGGTGATAGAGATATTTGAAATTATGTAGAGAAACGCAATATACAGCAGGACTTTTGCTACCAATATATTACCTCCTACTTTTTGATTTAGTCCTTACTTTTTGATTTTCAAAAAGATAAAATCAATCACCTAGTTTTATACCAAAAACATTTTTATTTCAGACAGAGACATAATAAAATTATTGTAAAATATCAATTGTTAAATGACTACATTATATTTTTTAACATAATTTATTATTGAAAATCACTGTCCTACTTGAGACTATTTTTTTCAAATTAAAACCCATCATTAGTTTACAAATCATACATCATTTTTTACTGTTTACAAAATTCTTTCATTAGCTCTATACCTCTCCATATCGTCAGATCAATCTGCGTTTATATGAATGAAAATAGTTCTGTTTGGAACAAATTGTTCATTAAACGATTTTCATTCCTTTCATAGTTTTAGAATATTAATCATTTCCTATCAACAAACTTCCTATTTGCTTAAGCCAACGCAAAGTGAAAACCCACACTAAAAATTATTGCCATTCCCAATAATCCCCAAAATGCAAATAAAAAAAATTACTGCATTCTATATCAAGCAAAACGTTTTCGTTTTGCAGAACACTATTTCTAGCATACTATCCTCAAGCATTTTAACACAATGTTTAAGGCATATTACATTCAAATAGCTTTCAAGTTTTCACCTAGCCTTCACAAGACAACTAACACATAAACATATACACATTTTTATTTTATCTATTTTGTCTAGCATTTAATGCCTAGTAATATCATTGTTGCTACAATCTCTCTCAAATCAAATATTATAAGCACAATTATTCCCTATAACAAAGATAAACCAAAAACGTCTTATCTCCACGTTCTGGCTTACGTTTTTCAAAGAAGTTTTCTTCGCGACTTCGTCGGAGAAAATTCCTTTGAAAAAAACGCTCCGACCACGTTTTTGATTTAATGGAAGGATTATAGGGACTAACTGCGACCGACGTGACGCATAGATCACATTTCCACCATTCCCTTTCTTTTTACCAACATCTCTACAATATTACACAAACTAACTACACAGTTCCCAAAGTAAATTCATAATTAAAGAAAAACTGTCCCCAATAAAGACAGGGACTCCAGCTCCCTCTGTTCTACATAAATTTCTCTCACCTTATTAACCGGCCTGTGTATTTCTTTTCTTCCTTATTCCCTTTTTCCACCATCATCCTTTCCCTTTGATTGACATCTGCTGACATCTAACGACACGTGATGTCACCGTTTTGAGAATCAGCATTTTATTCAATTTCAGCCACTATTTTTGAGCTGTCAGACGAAAACATTAATCTCAAAATGATGGATCATGGCACAAGAAAAAGAAGTGAAAGAAAAACCGAAGCGGACGCGCAAAACGCAGAAATCCGCCAAAGAAAAGCCCTATGTGGAACAAATCAACGAACTACTGTTTGTCCACAACAAGGAGGACCCCAAAGCCGGTGTGCAAGCCGTCAGCGAAATTGACGGGGAAGGAAAGGTCAGGACGGTTCCTGCAGAAGAAAAGAACGAAAACTCCTTTCTGAAATTCGAGAAAAACTCCAGTATCCTCGAAAACTTCATCAGGAACTTCTGGAGCCAGCTCAAGGAACCGACACATTTCAGGCTCATACGAATGACCATCCATGATTACAAGCAGAACAGGCAGGCAATCAGGGATTTGTCACAAGGTAAGGAAACGGACGCAGTAAAAGAGTTCCTCAAACGCTACGAAATCCGGCCGAGAGAAAACAAGGAACAGAGTAAAAACGAAAAAGAAACAGAAACGATGGCAAAGAAACAAAAACAAAACCCGCAGGAACAGGTACCACAGCAGGCACCACAACCGACAGTTTCAACAGGACAACCACAGGAACAGCAGGCACCACGCTACCGTTATGACGAGAATATGGTAAACTGGGACGCACTGGAAAAGATGGGAGTCTCCAAAACTTCCCTCGAACAGCAGGGACTGCTGGATTCCATGCTGAAAGGATACAAAACCAACAAACTGGTTCCCCTGACACTGACGCTGACAGGTGCCAGGGTCAAACTGGACGCACGCCTCTCATTCATCACCATGCCGGACGGGCAAATCGGTCTGGGTATCCACGGCATCCGCAAGGAACCGGAGTTGGAAAGACCCTATTTCGGGCACATCTTCACGGAAGAGGACAAGAAGAACCTCCGTGAGACGGGAAACATGGGACGGGTAGCGGAACTGAACCTGAACGGGGGATCCTATACACCCTGTCTCATCTCCATTGACAAGAATACCAACGAGCTGGTTGCCGTACGGCAGGAAAACGTGTACATACCAAGTGAAGTGAAAGGCATCAGGCTGACAGCGGATGAAATAAACGCGCTGAAGGAAGGACAACCGGTATATGTGGACGGAATGACCTCAAAAAACGGAAAGCCGTTCGACGCCACACTCCAATACAGTGCGGAACGCAGGGGGCTGGAATTCATCTATCCGGAAAGCAAGGGGTTCAACCAGCAGAGTCTGGGAGGCGTACAGCTTTCACCCAACCAGATCAAAATGCTCAGCGAAGGACATACCATCCTTGTAGAGGACATGAAACGCACCGACGGAGCGATGTTCTCCTCTTTCGTCACGCTGGACAAGGTAACCGGCCGACCGCAATATACACGCCATAATCCGGAGAACGGGGAAATATACATCCCGAAGGAAATCTGCAACGTGCTACTGACTCCCGAGGACAAGGAGGCACTACGCAAGGGGCAACCCGTCTTCCTTGAAAACATGATCAACCGCAAGGGGGAAGAGTTCTCCTCCTTCGTCAAACTGGACATGAATACGGGCAGGCCGCAATACTCGCGTACACCGGACGGTTTCAGCGAGCGCCAGGTGCCGGTCGTTCCGGCGGAAGTATACGGACATGTATTCACGGCACAGGAACGGGCCAACCTGCAGGACGGAAAAGCCATACTCGTATCGGACCTGAAAAGCGCCAACAACAAGACATTCAGTTCCTACCTGAAAGTGAACGCAAATTCCGGACAGCTGCAATACTTTCAGGAAAATCCCGATATACGCCGCAATACGGCCCGGCGCGCCGCACAGGCGGACGACACGCAAAACCGGCAGCAGGAACAGAAGAAAGGAAGCAGACAGGCCGTATAAGAAGAATACAAAAAAGAATCATTAACCATTCATCAGAGAAAAAGACATGAATCAGAATGACAACCGGATATTCAGCAAGGAAGACATTGACTGGAAAGAACTGGAGACCATCGGTATCCACAAAGAAGAGCTGGAAAAAAGCGGGGACATGGAACTGCTCCTGCAAGGGGAGGAAACGGAAACCGTCCCATTGAAAATCCGCACTCCCGCACTCAGCATAACAATGGACGCCACCCTCAGGATCATGGTGGGAACGGACGGAAAACCGGTAATGGAAATCAACGGGATCAGTCCCGAAGCGGAAAACGAAGCCGGCGGATAATCCCTGACCCGTACAGACAGAATAAAAAGTATACACAATTTCCCCGTACCGGTTTTATTGCGAAGGTACGGGGAACATCAAATGGAAGAAGATTATGATTGCGATATTGACAGACAAGCCCAATGTGGGAAAAGAGATAGCAAGAATTCTGGGAGCACATACCAGAGAGGATGGATACATGAGCGGGAACGGGTACATAGTGACATGGACCTTCGGCAATATGCTTTCGCTGGCCATGCCGAAGGATTACGGGATGGACCGCCCGGAACGCGGGGACTTCCCGATAAATCCCGCCCCCTTCAGACTGATGGTAAAACACATCAAGACCGATACGGGATGGATACCGGACATCAACGCAGTCCTCCAGCTGAAAGTGATCGAGAAAGTATTCGCCGCCTGCGAGAGCATTATTGCGGCCACCGACGCCTCCCGGGAGGGAGAAATGGTGTTCAGATACCTTTACCAGTATTTGGAATGCAGGAAACCCTACCGTCGTCTATGGATCTCGTCACTTACGGACGAAGCCGTGCTGGAGGGAATGGGCAACCTCAGGCCCGGCAGCCTGTATGACCGCATGTTTCTGGCAGCGGACAGCCGCAACAAGGCGGACTGGGTACTGGGACTCAACGCCAGCTATGCCCTTTGCCAAGCGACCGGAACGGGAAACAACTCACTGGGACGGGTGCAGACGCCCGTACTGGCAGCCATAAGCAGCCGTTACCGTGAACGCGAGAACCACATTGCCACGGACACCTTTCCGATTTTTATCAGCCTGTGCAAAAGTAACACCCTGCTCAAAATGCGCTGTACGGAAGAATTCACAGACCGGGAGGCGGCCGCACAACTTTACAGCGACTGCAAACTGGCCGGACATGCACGCGTCACCGCTGTCAGCAGGCAGGTCAGGGAGATAGAGCCTCCAGCCCTCTACAACCTGACCGAACTCCAGAAAGACGCCAACAACTATTACGGAATGACTGCCGGAAAATCACTTGAAATCGCACAGAGACTTTATGAGAAGAAACTGATTTCCTATCCGCGAACTGCCGGACGTTTCCTTCCACGGGACGTTTACGACAAATTGCCCCGTATCATGGAAAAGATCCTGAACAGGAAGGAATTCCGACCGTATGTCAGAAGCATGGGGATCAACATATTCGACCTGCCGGACAAGGTTGTCGACGAAGGACAGGCGGCGGAACACCACGCCATCATCATTACCGATACATATCCGGAAGGATTAAACCGGGAGGAGATGCAGCTTTACATGATGATCATCGGACGGATGCTGGAAGCCTTCATGCCCGCATGCAGGGCGGAATACACCACTGTGGATGCCGTATGTGCCGCACGAAATTTCCGGTGTCATGCATGCCGCATCATTGAAAAGGGATGGTTCGGCATATTCGAAAGGGAAAGTGTCATTGCAGGAAGGGAATACGGCTTCTCCCCCATCCCACAACTCGAAAACGGGGAGACGGCCGCTGTTACCGGATGCAGCCTGATACACAGGAAGGACCTGCCCATATCCGCATATACCGACGCGGAACTGATCACCTACATGGACACTGCCGGACTGGGAACGGCGGCCACGCGTACAGGAATCCTGCAGACCCTGATTGACCGCAAATATGTACGTTATTCAGGCAAATACATCATCCCCACACGAAAGGGACTTTACATATATGAGACGGTACGGAACATGAAAATAGCGGGAGCCGCACTGACTTCGGGCTGGGAGGCGCAACTGGCACGAATGGAAAGGGGAAAGCTTACACAGGAAGAATTCATGAAGGGGGTACTCAAACTCTCAAGAGAGGTAACGGAAGATATCTTCCGGAAATGTGAAAGATAGAAGCTATATATAGGAACGGGAAATGCAGGCTGAAAAGTCTGCATTTTTTATTTGTCAGACATCTGTTATGCCGCTTTTAGGCGGCAAAGGTACCGGATTACCCCGTATTCGTGTCAAGGCAGCCCTGCGGGCCGGTCGGCTGAAAGAAAATCATCCTCGCTGCGCTCCGGTATTTTCTTTCGCCAAGCCTTGACACAAAAGGGTAATCCGGGAGACGAAGGCCTGTAAAATCGGGAAAACAGATCCCGAAGGGATAATCATACACTCATAAAAACAACAAGGACATGAAACAGAAATCCATCGCAAGCATCTGCAAGCCGGCGGTCACACTACTGGCAGCCGCAGCAATAATCCTGCTATGCCGCAAAGGCATAATCCGTATCTTGCTAAGGCTCCTCCCGTTCCTGGCGACAATTCTCGCCATTCTGATCCTTATCGGAATGATATTATAAACCCTTAAACAACAAATGAAATGGAAACAAAAAAATTCACCCCGTCAGTACCGGTCGCACCCGCACTGTGGCCGACAACGCGCAACATCAGACCTGCAAAGAGAAGATTTCCCAATACGGTCGATGAGCCCAGAAACATCGGGTATTATCTCAAGCCACTGCTTGACATCACGAAGCGACCGGACAGAGACGAAATTCTGAAGACATATCTCAAGGAAACCTATGTATAACAATAAAAAACAACCATTATGTTTTTCCAATCAATTTATCAGATGATGTCGGCAGGCACAGACCTGAACATCAACATCAGGAGAACGGACGGAAAACTGTCCGTAGCGGTAATGCCCAGGCGTACAACACTCAAGGATGAAGCCGGACAGCTCATCGTGCCGCTCATACTCAACGGCACCCCCATGGAACTGGACGGACAATTCCTGCAAATCATCACCACACCGCTGCAGAAAGCGCAGGGAATCCTCACCAACCTTGAAACCTTCGAACAGCAGGCACGGCTCGCAGCAACACAAGGCAAGGCGACCGGAACCGCCAACGACAAGAAGACAAAAGAGGCACGTGAAAAACAGGAAAAGATGGAAAAACTCCTCAAACGTGCGGAGGAGGCGTTCACGGCAGGAAGATACTCGGAAGCGACAACCTGCTTCAGGCAGGCCAAGGTACTCGCAGATACGGACAGGCAGAAACAGATAGAGGCAAGGATACAGGAAGTGCAGAAGGAGTCGTCACAGGGCTGCCTGTTTCCTGAAACGGACACACAACCGCTTCCACAACAGCCGCCCGCAAACGGTACGGCGAACGGAAACCGGCCTGACGGACAAATGCGGATGTTCACGTCACAACCGCCACAACAGCCTGTACAGCAGGCAATCCCGCAACCGGTACAACAACCGGTGCCCCGGCCGCAGATAGTACAGCCGCAGCCTGTACCACAATATTATCCGGGAACACCGCAACCACAGCCAATGTACGAAGGATACTGCCGGAATCCCGCAAACGGCAGTCCGCAACAAATAGAGGAACAGCCCCAAACATACTTCCGCCAGCCCGGCGGACAGTACCCCCAGGCACAACCATGGCAACAGCCGCAACCCGTCCCCCAGCGGCCGCAAGCAACCGTCATACAGACAACCCGGGAAAATACGGGCAGGGAATACCAATCACCGCCACAACCGGCCGCAGAAGCACTCACTTTTGACAAGGACGATGAAAGTGACAAGGAACTGTTGCGTGAAGACCCGTATGCGGAATACATAGACTTCCCGCAGGAATGCCGCATGAAGGACGAGACACAGGCGGAGCTTATATGTTGTTAAACCATTAAAACTTTAAATAATATGGCACTTGATATCAAAGGACTCAAAAGAGTATTCATCCTGAAAAAAGGAAATGACACCCTGACACTGGAAGACCCGGACAGCAGAATGTCCCTTTCCGAAGTAACGGACTTCTATTCCATGAACTATCCGGAACTGACCACGGCAACCCTGCACGGGCCGGAACTCGAAGAGGACCGTGCGGTATACCGGTTCAAAACCACCATAGGAACGAAAGGATAAGCCATGGTAAAGAAAACAAACCCTAAGAAAAAGAAGGAGACAGCATGCAGACAGTTATCGGAACTACAAACGGAAGACCTGGCACGACTTATTATCAGCGAGGCCGGATGCACAGACATCAGCCGGGGAACCGGCAGCAGAAAGAAAAGAAGGCTGCCGCCGGCAGGAACCGTAATGATTTTCTAACGGGGAGGATTCTCCCCGTTACCCCCGATTACTATATGGAGAGCCGCACGGGAGAAAAAATCAACCTTACGACAAGGGAGAATTTTGATTTCCTGTACCGTTCGGCACTCAGATACAGCGGGCTTGTCGGCCTCAGGCTTCCTTTCCGCCCGACCGGGAAATCACCGAGGATGAACATCATCAAACTGTACCGGGCAATGGACACCATACTCCCGGAGCATGTCAATCTGGAAGAGGAGAACGGAAGGCTGTACTTCTGCCTCTACCGGTTCCATGAGTGGCCGGAATATAAACTGTTCTGGATACCGCTGGAATTCACGGAGAGACTGCCGGAAAAACTCGGAAGGATAGCACTGGAATTTATCCAGCAGCTCGCCCGGCACCATGGCATACCCAAAAGCACGGATACCAGCTACTACGAAATGGCACACGATTATCTGGAAGACTACAGGCTCTACGACGAAGAGGCGACGGCAGGAGAGATCAGACGCAAGGCCGCACTTGCCAGACTGTATGAAAAAGGGAAGGCGCACCGTATACTGGAGAGAATGGACAATCCAAAGGGATTTCTTGCGGATCTGGAGGGGGAAATACGGAAATACCACACAAAGAAGAACTATGAGCGGGCATTGCTGGAACTGCTCACGGAAGGTATGGCATACATTTCACACGGCAGCCCGAGCATCATGCAATACTCCTACGACTGGGCATACGAGGAGGCACCTGATTTCAGGTCGGTGGGACTGAAGACGCAGATAATGGTCACCTGGTCGGTAAAGGACGCCATGAACGACGAAATGGAAAGCTATTTCAACTCGGACTACCAGGAATCATATGCGATCACACCCGTCACGACATTCCACCTGACGCCGGACACGGAAAAGCCTTTCTCCATGGATGACTTTCCGGAGCGGTTCTCCCAATGGCTCGCACGCTTCACAAAACTCATTACAAACAACTTCTAATAAAACAGGAAAATGAATGAACTGACAAAACAGATGCAGCAAATCATGCATCCCAGAGCGGTACTTGTCGCCTATGAATGCGAAACGGCAGGTTACTCAATCCCGCAAAGTTATCTCGAGCTCAGGCCTGTCAATGAGAAAGGACGGATGGGAGCCGGCATTCCGGTAACCTATGAGTTCATGAACTCACTGGTGGAATCATACACGGAAAGCATGAGCGGAATCCCGCACGGACGCATCCCCGGAAACATGCTCCTGTGCGACCCCAGAAAAGGACGCGAAAGGT
The DNA here is from genome assembly GCF_015559655.1 of Bacteroides sp. 1001136B_160425_E2. NCBI lineage: Bacteria > Pseudomonadati > Bacteroidota > Bacteroidia > Bacteroidales > Bacteroidaceae > Bacteroides > Bacteroides sp. 1001136B_160425_E2. The sequence goes on from NZ_JADMQH010000019.1 coordinate 113,808, forward strand.
ACATATGGTACAATCCGCCGCAGAAGAGAAAAATGTACTTCCAGGACGGGCTGCACATTACAGACGGGACATTCAACGTACCGGGCGTCATCTACGTGGTGGAACGGGAATGCATGGACATACACGCCTTCAAGGGAGCAATCCCCGAAGAGCGGACAGAACTGTATCTGGCGCCGTTCTTCAATGTAACCGGGGCGGACGTCTGCCTGGGCAACTCATCGCTAAAGAAACCGCAGGACATGGATTTTCATGAATTTCAGGAATACTGGGAAAAGCGTTTCTGGATGAGCGAGTTCTCACATTTGGGAGGTGACAGAAACCCGACCCGCAGCAATCTGGTTTCCGTAACGGAACATGCGCGGAACAATCCGTTTGATTACAGCGAGTTACAACAATCCGGGAAGAAACTTAAAGACATACTGACATGAAAAAGATTCATTACACGGACAGCTACCTGCTGAAACCCTACCATCCCGTCACCATCCATGTTGCGGGTGCAGGGGGCACGGGATCACAGGTCATAACCAATCTGGCACGCATGAACGTCGCGTTGCAGGCACTGGGACATCCGGGACTACACGTCACCGTATTCGATCCCGACATTATCACAGAAGCCAACATAGGACGCCAGCTCTTCAGTGAGACGGAACTGGGGCAATGCAAGGCGACGGCGGCCGTCACACGCGTCAACCGTTTTTTCGGAACAACATGGACGGCGGAAAACTGCCGCTATCCCGTACGGAAAACACAGGAAAACGGGGATGACAGGACAAAGCCGGCGAATATCATCATCACCTGCACGGACAATACCCGCTCACGACTGGAACTGTGGAGATTCCTGAAAAAATACAGGGAGGCCTCCGTAAACAATGAAAGGGCGGTTTATTACTGGATGGATTTCGGGAATGCGCAAACCACCGGGCAAGTCTTCATAGGTACTGTCCGCAACAAGATACGGCAGCCGGCATCAAAAGAATTCATGCCGGTACCCGGAATGAATGTCATCACCGAGGAGGTGAACTATTTCACAATAGAAGAGAAGGACTCCGGACCGAGCTGCTCACTGGCGGAAGCACTGGAAAGACAGGACCTGTACATCAACTCCATACTGGCACAAGTCGGCTGTGACATTCTATGGAAGATGTTCAAGGAAGGAAGAACCCTGTACCGGGGAGCATATATCAATCTGGACACACTCCGGGTTAATCCAATACCGGTATAGGCCATGTGAAACAGACAGTTTTCCTTGCCGAAGCTACAGCTGTCGGCAAGGGAAGCATCTGCAATTTTCTTCCAATCCGTATAAAACCGGAACCGGATTCAGGATTTAATCCGCATTAATCCGGCCCCCCTTCCCTGTTTTAACCAGTTTCCATTTGTAACAACAGAAAATAAGCCTATAATACTCCCACAATAGTAGTCTCATAACAGGATACGAACCAAGTTACATTTCATCTTGAAAAGCATTTTCTATGTTAATCATAATTACAAAAAATAGATATTTTTCATACCAGTTCCTTCAGATACAAAGAATATCACAGACCCTTGCCTGACAAATCACTGAGCTGTTTTTTTCTTTCCCCTCTGTCGCAGAAATTCCTGTATTTCCGAACTGCGATAAAAGTTCTTTCCATTCTCATCCGTCTGATAGTAACGGATGAGTCCCTTTTCACGATAACGGGCGATGGTCCGTTGCGTCACGCCCAGAAGTTGCGCAAGGTCACAGTTATCCAGCAAGGTGTCACCGTCCAGGCAGTCTTTCAGGCGGTTCATACGGTCAAGTTTCTTTTCAAGGCGATTAAAACCTTCCACCATAGTCATTATCATTTTCTCAAGTACCTCATTATCTATATACATCATGGCATATCCTCCATTATTTTTAAAAGGTGATTACTTGGATACTCTTCCTGTGCGCACTACAAGAGTATATTACACCATAATGAAAATTATATGCCGGATTCAAAAAACAAGCTCATCATTTTATATAACATCCTAGTCCACAGATATATATAAAATAAAAAAATTACAAAAGCACAGTAAAATGTAATCCCGGATGTTGTAAAGTCTGGGTACAAACTGTAAACATGATTTACACTTCGACCAGCTATCCGTGAAATCTGACGACATCTGCTGACACCTGTAGTCAGAGACTTGGAGACAAACTTACCGGCAGCATACCTTTGCATCGGACAAAAAATCAAAAGCTTATGGAAGTGATCAGTATCGAAGCCGCAACATTTGAAGAAATGAAGCAGGCGTTAAGCTCAATCATCCGGGATATCCGAACAGGAAGAGGAATACGGCAGGAGGAAAGACTGACGGAATGGATGGACAATCAGGAAGCATGTATCATGATGGATATCTCTCCAAGAAAGTTGCTTACTTTACGCAGCACGGGAAAAATCCCGTACAGCAGGATAGACAGGAAAATCTATTATCGGAAAAAAGACATCATCACATACATGGAAGGACTGTTACAAAAAGGAAACAATTAAGCAAAGAAATATGGCACATGACTTACTGACAAGGGAAAGTCCGGAGATTATCCGGTTCTTCCAGGATATTGGACACATCACTGAACTCTTAAAAAGTGAACCGGACAGATACAGGCCTGTCCTGAACGGTGACAGATACATCACCGAAACTGAACTGTCCGAATTACTGAAGATAACACGCCGGACACTGGTTGAACACAGGACAACCGGGCTTATCCCTTATTACCGGCTGGGAGGCAGAATACTTTATAAAGAGAAGGATATTATAAAACTGCTGGATGAAAACAGGCTGGAAGCTTTTTAAAAGCCGACAGTATAGAAGAGAACGTCTTCGGGAATTTTCCTAAAGACGTTCTCTTCATATATATGCCGTTCATTCCAGTATAAATGGATACATTATAAAGTTTTCTGTAATTTTATCCCAATACTATTTGGAGGAATCGAACCTTTTCCATATCTTTGCAACGTCAAAAAAATGACAGCGATAAAGATTGAAATAATTGAAATTAGGAATATGGCTAATTCAATGGTTTTGATTTTAACGATATAAGATTTAGTGCTGTTTATCAGGACTTTAAGTACAAAGAACTTTAAATGTTCGATTCCTGGTGGCACCACTTTTTAAGAAAGCAAAACGATGTAAATCCCTGAATTTCAAAGAAGTTCGGGGATTTTTCTTTTCCAAGAATAGGCAAAATTAGTGGGATTGAAGCAAACTATACGGGGTCAGTCCGAAAACCCTGTGGGTATGTTAAATCTACCCTGTTAGTTTGCATAATCTAAAAATAAAGAATGGTATA